>JABABY010000050.1:0-5864 GCA_014237955.1 Planctomycetota bacterium | reverse complement strand
TCGTCCGACTCCGCCATTCCATGGCGAGAAAAATGGGATACGAGAATTTTGTTGCTCTCGGCTACCGACTGATGCAACGTACCGATTACGACGAGAACCATGTTGCGAAATTTCGTGCCCAGGTCCGTGATGAAGTGGTCCCGCTTTGTATCGAACTCAAACGTGACCAAGCTAAAACATTGAATCTAGAATCGATGATGGCATGGGACGAGCCATTATACGATCCTCGAGGTAACCCGCTGCCAAAGGGTGATCACCATTGGCTGGTGGATCAGGCTCTGGGAATGTTCAAAAGCCTTGGCGGTGGTTTGGATACATTGTTCAGCGAAATGGAACAGCGTCAGATGCTTGATCTGTCCAGTCGCCCCGGCAAGGCGGGCGGGGGCTTCTGTTCGGATTTGCCAAAATTTGGTTTACCTTTTATTTTTGCCAACTTTAATGGGACTAAGGATGACATTGAAGTCTTTACGCATGAAATGGGGCACGCATTCCAAAATTATTGCAGCCGCTCAAAACCGTTGAGTGATTATGTTTGGCCGACATCTGAGGCATGTGAGGTACACTCTATGGGCCTTGAGTTTTTGAGTTGGCCGCAGATGGGGCTTTTTTTTGGGGCCGAAGCAGATCGGTTCTGTAAGATTCATCTGCTCAGTTCGATCGCCTTTATTCCCTATGGTACGGCTGTCGATCATTTTCAACATCTTGTTTACCAGCAGCCGCAAGCATCTCCCGGAGAGCGGGCCGCGATGTGGCATGAGATGGAGAAGACCTATCTGCCCTGGAGACGGTGGGGCGATCTTTCCAACGAGGCGGGTGGGCGATTTTGGCAGGGACAGCTTCATATTTTTGTCAGCCCGTTTTATTACATCGACTATGTGCTTGCTTTGGTTTGTGCACTACAATTTTGGGACGCAGCGGAGAAAGATCGGCAAGCCGCGATGCAGCAGTATTTTGCGTTGTGTCGGCGGGGGGGTGAGGCTCCCTTTAGGGAACTCGTCGATTCAGCGGGTTTGCAATCGCCATTTTCCCGCGGGGTGCTGGAGGGTATGGTACACAAAGCGCGTGCTTGTATGAAAACATGAGCGACCCAGATGCCGGTGAAAGCTGCCTGGGGAGTAAAAGCTGGAAAGCAATATTACGCAAAAAAATAAATCGAACAAATGAGGTGATCTCCAGAAGGCAAGCGTGTTGGGAAAATCTGGCGATTGTATCGAATAAAGGTTTTTGGGATCGTCTTTTGCCCACCAGAACTGGTTTTGGATTCTCCGGTTTGCTTGACACCGAATCGTTCGAGGTCGAAAATTTGAGATAGCTAGCTATGTGTTAGTGATATACACGTTTCAGTGTGCTTTATACTTAGTGATATACTCATTGAGGAATAGAATCGATGCAACGCAATTGTCCGCTGGTTGTCTTCTGCGTTAATGTCGCATTGGCAGTTTTTCTGACCACGCCTGGTTTTCTTCTGGAGATTGCCTCGGCCCAAAAAAATGAAAATGACGAAGCCGCCACCGCCAAGACTGCGAGAATCGCCCTCGGGTATGAAGATTGGGGCAAGAAATACCGTGAGGTGAAGGAAGCGACCAAGAAGTTGCGGGAGAATGATCTTGGCGGAGGGCTGCTGCTGCTTGATGAGGCTTCTTCAAAATACCCTGAATTGCCGCCAGGTGAACTGATTGCAGCCGATTGGTATGTTTCCCAGAACCGCGTAGATCTTGCCGTAAGGCTGCTGGATAAGGCTGCCCAAGAATTTCCTGATGATCCGGAAACCTATCTCTTGCTCGGCAACCTTGCTTTTTTAGAAAACCGTAATACTGAGGCAACGTTGGCGTTTGAAAAAGCGCAAAAACTTCTTGAGGGTTTTAGTGGCGATTCCTTGCGGTCAAAGCGATTGATGCTTCGTTTATATGCTGGGCTCTCAAGTTTGGCTCAAAGGTATGGTCAATGGGAAAATGCGGTTGAATACCTTGGGAAATGGGTCGAACTCGATCCAAATAATGCATCTACCCGTATCCGCCGCGCAGAGGCCTTGTTTAATATTAAAAAGGGGAGAGAAGCGTATCGAGAACTTGTGAGAGCAAATGCGTTAGACAAAACCATGATGGCCCCTGCCATGTATATTGCCCAATTTTATTTGGATCAGGGAGATATGCAGTCTGCCCAGATGTGGCTGGAATCAGCATCAGAAAAAGATGAGAGCGATTATAAACCGCGCGTCGAGTTGGCTCAGTTCTTTTGGAATAATGGGGATTTTATTCGAGCAAAAGACTATATTCAGAAGGCTAGGTCGCTGAACAAAAACGATCAGCGATTAAATATTTTGGCGGGGCAGGTTGCCCATTACGATCATGATTATGTGACGGCAATTAAGCGTTTTGAAGATATTTTTGGTGCTCAGCCAGATAACCAGATTGCTCGAAATCATTTGATTCTGGCGCTGGCTTCAGAGGGAAGCGATGAAAATATAGCGCGGGCGGCTCAGTTGGCCGAAGCGGGTGGTACGGACGTAGCCTCGCTTGTAAATCAGTGCTACGCATTCGCACGGCAAGGCCTAAAAGATAAATCCGAGGCCGCAATGAATTTATCCTTCCGAGGAGCGACGGGACCAAACTCAAAATATATCTTCGCCTATGTATTGTCCGAAAGCGAACAACCTGAAAAGGCGCTGTCTCTCCTGGACGTGGCGTTGAATGAAAAGGGACTTTTTGTCTTTCGCCGAGATGCTGACAAACTTCGATCGAAGATCATTGCTGCTGAGTCGAAGAAAAAAAAGAATGCTTCTTGATCGTATCCTGTTGCCCAAACTTCGATTAAGTTTTTCTGCCGGGCTAGGATGAGGGGCGACACCACCACCGTTTGCTTGCCATAAGCATTAGCAGTGAGAGGCCAAGAAATCCCAAACTGGCCAGTCTGGAGTGTGCCAGGCTCACCGCCAGTAGAGGCTTTTCCCAAGAGGCCGCAATTTCCACCAACAAAGCAATGCGGATTGCGTTGAAGATATAGAGAATCGCAATCCCGCCAGTGACCACCACAAGCATCCTTAGCTTCCGGACGCGTTGCCAGTGAGCCAGTGTGAGAATTGATGCCAGAAGAAAAAATATCCCAAACGATTCCATCTCCGCGCAATACTGCGTGATGGTAAGCCGGTTTTTATGTCCCAGGATGCCTAGCACAGGATTGTGATGAAACTGAAGCCACGGCTCCTGACCAACGAACTCTAGCACTCGCGATGTTAGAGCGATGAACGGTCGGTAGGTGAAATGCCAGAGTGACTGGATATCTGGTGTGAGGAGCGTAAATGCAACTGCAATCAATCCAGAACCGACCGCTTTATGCCAGGCTTCTTTGAACCATTGCAGAAGTACACCCACTGGGATGAACGCGAACCATGCGGCAGCAGTTGTAATCCCCAAAAACAATAACCATCCAGCAGCATGGTACCACTCGATCGTTTGTGGCGAGAATTGTCTTTCCAGAACAACGGTGTACCGCAGCAATGTGTAAAAAGCCAGGACATTGGCGAGGATCCAATATATTCTCCGCGACCATCGTTGCGGCCTGAGAGAAGCAGACAAGTCATGGATGCTCAGCAGGATAAAGAGAATGAATCCTAAAAACACCACATTAAAAAGTTGTGGCGTGGCCAGAACACCCATCCACCCCGCAGAAAACTCGACCAACGGTGTGAGCAGCGCAGCCTCCAAGGCCAACAGTACGAGGGGGCCTGCAATCAGAAGTAAGCGAGGCCAATGCTGAGGCCTGTCAGATGATGTAGACAAAAATCGAATATGCACTGGGCTGGATACGTGCCAACAGTCTTTCTGGTTACTTAATCGGCGTTATTGTTTGCTGTCGGTTCGTTTGAAATGTCGACGTCAAAGACGCGAATTTGTTTCCAGTTCACTTTGTTTTCATCAATAAATTTGTGGTGTTTCGGCGAGTCTTGATATACATCGTGGGCAGTGCGACTGCGAAAGACGATTTGTAATGCCACGTCAAAATGCTGGTCATTGACATCTCTATTTAAATCAGGTGTTCGCTTTCCAACAGCGAAGAAGGCAATGCCCTCATGATTCGAAAGGAGTGTTTGTGCGGATGCAATTAGAGTATCAGCCGCATTTGGCGAGCAGTCGTGAAGAGAAAAATAGACGTAATGACCGAGCATGATGAGAAACGCTACTATCGGATTTCAGGTTTCAGTGGGTGGACTTGTGGGCACTTGCGGCTCGCCATTCACTTCGGAGGCCCGAGCGTTGACAGAGGGACCAATGAGTTTCGTGGTTTCCTCTTCATCCAACATTTCTCGTTCTACGAGAGCTTCAGCAACGACCACCAATTTATCGCGATTGGCCTCAAGTACTTGTGTTGCCTCGTCAGCTGCTTTGTGCAGCAGTTGCGCGACCTCTTCGTCGATCAGTTGTGCGGTATGCTCACTGAACTGCCTCTGCTCGTGAATGTCTTTTCCTAAAAATGGGTGTTCCTCACTAAGATGATAAGCGACGGGGCCAAGGCGATCACTCATGCCCCAATGGGCAATCATCCTTCGGGCCAGATTCGTCGCCTGCGATAAGTCATTCTCGGCACCGGCTGTATATTGATCGTAGATTAACTTTTCTGCAGCACGACCACCCAACATAAAAACAAGTCTTGCATAGAGGTCGCTCTCATTGATGTTGAGGCGGTCTTCTTCGGGCAGGAGTTGTGTGACCCCCAGCGCTCTACCACGAGGGATAATCGTAACTTTGTGCAATCGGTCATTTCCAGGTACAAGCCACGCCAGCACCGCGTGTCCGGCTTCGTGGTATGCGGTCATTTCTTTTTCTTTTTCAGAGAGGACTTCTTCGCGTTTGGCACCCATTAATACCTTGTCACGTGCATGCTCAAAGTCTTCCATATCGACCTGGTCTTTTCCCAGCCGGGTTGCCCAAAGTGCAGCTTCGTTGACGAGATTTTGGATGTCCGCCCCAGTCAATCCAACAGTACCTGCGGCTAGCTTTTTGAGATCAACATTATCCGCAAGCGGCACATTGCGAACATGCACACCAAAAATTTCAACACGACCTTTTTGGGTAGGTCGATCGACGGTCACATGCCTATCAAAACGGCCAGGTCGCAACAGTGCCGGGTCGAGTACATCGGGTCGATTTGTTGCTGCCATAACAATGACCGATTCGTTGGGTTCGAAGCCATCCATTTCACTCAAGATCTGATTTAATGTCTGCTCCCGCTCATCGTGCCCACCGCCGAGTCCGGTGCCACGGTGGCGGCCGACCGCATCGATCTCGTCGATGAAGAGAATGGCCGGAGCCGCTTCTTTTGCTGTTTTGAAAAGGTCGCGAACGCGTCCGGCTCCGACGCCAACAAACATCTGGATGAATTCAGAGCCGTTGATTGAAAAAAAGGGGACGCCTGCTTCGCCAGCCACAGCCCGAGCTAGAAGTGTTTTTCCAGTGCCGGGTGGGCCATTCAGCAAAACACCCTTTGGGACACGGCCTCCCAGTTTTTGGAATTTTTCTGGATCTTCCAGGAATTCGATAACTTCCTGCAAATCCTTCTTTACGCCCTCCAAACCAGCAACATCGTCGAATGTAATCGCCTGTTTGTTAGTATCATATTTTTGGGCAGTGCTTTTTGTGAATCCAGATAACAAACCACCTCCGCCCATGAACTGATCGCGAGCGCGTCGGAACATGATCCAAATCACTACAAACAACAATACAGTGACAAACAGGTAAACAAAAACGAGTAAAAAAGTGCTGTCTTGACGAGCAACGGATACAATTTTTACGCCTTGGTTTCGTAGTTCCTGGTCGAGGCTTTCCCCGACAAACGGTGTCAAAATCGTAGAAAAATATTCTTGATAA
>JABABY010000004.1:34733-35003 GCA_014237955.1 Planctomycetota bacterium | reverse complement strand
CATTTGAAGCCGTACTGTATCGATTCGCAATCGGCAGAGGATGGTCTGTTTCACAGCTTCTACACGACCGACGCTCTAAAATCTGCCGGTTTCACGGTCTGGACCGCTTCGGCTGTTCGCTGTTTGTACGACTCGCTCGCTATTCCGCAGGCGGATCATCTTCAAAACGTGTTTCATTCGACTCAAAAAGGTTTTGCAGATGCCGACGGCCAGTTGGTCTCCAGTTGGGCCGTTCGCCACTGCCACCCCGAACTCGCCCTGCCGGCCGTC
>JABABY010000004.1:9847-34723 GCA_014237955.1 Planctomycetota bacterium | reverse complement strand
GACGCCGTGGGCGGCGCGGCCGAGACCCACCAGCCGCCGCAGGCGGCGCGGCCGAGGCTACAGATACAGTGTGGCTCGCCGACTACGCTGCCGAACAGTTTGGTTGTGATGGAGCTGATTTTGCCATCGCGGCGCAGCTCGGTGGCGAACCGCTGCCGCTGAGCGAATCACGAACGCTCGCCGAGGCCCGCGCATTGCTCTCTCAGGGCTGCGATCCTTTTGCCCAGTTACTGACCGATCTGGCAACGGGCAAGGGTGACCTGAGCCCGCTCAATTACGTAAAAGACCCTTCCTCGCATGGCGAACCGGCAACGACTGCCGTGTGGCGCGAAGCGTTGATTGTTGCTCTGGAGCAAACCCGGCAGAGACATGCCGAGGCACGCGAGCGGCTGGTTGATTTGCGCCAGCATGCCAAGCGGAACAGCCAGGCACTCGATTACTGGATCGAAGGGATCGATTGGCTCTTGTTTTGTGCCGATTTTCAGGTCGCCGTCTACGGCGATGAGTTTGAGCGAGAATGTGCGGATCTCGAGCGCCGCTTAACCGCCCTGCGAGAAAACACGCGAGATCTCTGGGAAAACACCTTTTGCGAACATGCGATTGCGGCGGAGATTGAGATGCGCTACGGCTTTTTTAGCGAATACCTCGGCGGAGAAAACGCAGCGGAAGACGAGGTACCACTTTGCCTTCACTGTCTACAACCTGTTTCGCCGTTAGACCACTATTGTCCACACTGTGGTCAATCTGTCGGCCAGTTGACACCATATCTTCCTTACGAAGGCATCTGGTTCAACGCGGGATTGTGGGCGAAGCTCTGGAATCGACTTTGGTATAGGCAGATCGATAGCCTCCCACGGAAATGCTTCTTCTTTATGGTGATCGTAATCGCGGCACCCATACTGCTTCTCGCGTTGCCGACAGTCTGGTGGTGGAAGTCCAAGAGTCGATCCAGTGATTCGATGGAGGACCCGGACGCGAAAACCGGTTGCCCACCAAAGTGCATCAAGAGAGCAGATAATATTGTTCGCGATGCGCGATTAGCGATTTGTTTGGGTTTAATTCCTATTCTCAGTTTGATCTACATCTTGAGACTGGTTCAGTGGTACATTGTCAACAAGGAACTTGCTGATCTTGATGACGAGAACCGGGAGCATTATGGCCAACTGCTCGGCGATTTTTGTTCAGCGCGACCGCGGCTTTGGTTTGCCGTGCTGTTCTGGCCAGCCCTCATCGTATTCTTGTCTATCTATCTTGCTGTCACATAGGCATCGGCCAACAAACCCCAGTGGCTCTGTGGGTTCGCCAGGGTGTTCCTTGAAAGTGGTCGGCCAACATATCGTTTCTGCTAGGTCTCACTTTCGCCCGGTCACCTTCGAAGTTTGGCACAATCGTGACGCCAGCATACAATGAATCGGCCAAGCAACTTTTAATTCCCGCTGTGGGCAGTGACTGCCCATACCCATCAACAGAATCATTGAATTTCGCATGCATCTGGAAATCTTAAATTTCGTCCTCCTTCTTGGAATACTCGGAGCTCCCCAGCAACAGCCGGGAGAAATGCAGCTTGTGTTGCCGGAGGACGCGTCAACGGCTAAGGATGAGCGCAGAAACCATTTCAAACTCTATGCGAGACAACTTGAGCTTTACGATACATATACAAAGGACAAGCCGGCCATCCGCCTGGAGGCACGCAAATTTCTCCAGCACGCCATTGCAAATGAGAGTGGTATTTACTTCATCGAAGAACCACTGGTGATCGAATACAAACATCTGACGAAAATGGGCCAGGCCGTGTTCGATGCCGGCAGCCGGGATCCGCTATTCCGCGCCTATTATGCACACACGCTAATGGACAAGCGTTGGTATTCTACAGCCGAGTCGAATGCCCTAAGTGCGGTGAACAAAATCCTGAGGGAAGGCTATCATCCTGCGGCAGAAGCTATTGCGCGCTATACGCTGCAGTTGGTGGTCTATCGCATGGGAAGCATTGGCAACGTCAACAAGTACCACCCCGGGTTGCTGCGGCTTGTTCCCAAATACTTTGAGTGGGCGACGGAGGAGCCCGACATGCAGCGGCCTGCCTGGAGCGATTTTATCCGTTTCACCAAGCATGCGCGCTTCCAGCACAAAGTATCCAAAAAGATGGTCAAGGCGTATGAAGAGATGCCCGGTAAAGATCCCTGGCTGATGGCGATGCTCAAAGGCTGGTACCACCTTCAGTTGGAACGGAATGGCATCAAGGATGTGGAAGAACCGCAAGGAGCGCAGGATGATGCATCGCAACTAAACCTTGCTCGGGAATATCTCCGCAAGGCCTGGGCGTTGCATCCTGACTACCCGGAAGCTCCTGAAATGATGATGCACGTGGCGAGTCTCGGTGGCGACGAAGACTCCTTCGAAATTTGGTTCCAGCGCGCGGTCGAGGGGCAAATCGACTACTGGCCAGCCTACGAGAGCATGCTTAAATACCTGAGACCGGAAAATGGGGGTAGCTACGAGAAGATGGTCGCTTTTGGCGAAGCGTGCGCCCGTACCGATCGATTCGACACCCTGGTCCCGTTCTACTTCACAATTGCAACAGAACAGATCCAGCGTGGAGACGCCAATTTTGAATTTCTTTCCGAGAACGTCCCGGATTTCTATGACAAATGGCGTTATTCACTATTGAAACTGGCCGAACACCCTTCTCGCACTATTGTCAGCGATCGCCAGACAGGTCGCTTGAGTCGACCTCAGAGAACCTTCTACACCAATATCCTCGCAATGGCGTTGATGACACGCAACTACGATGACGCGGAACATTTTTGGAAACTGATCGGCGATGAATTCTACGAAAAATCTTTTGCCGATTACGATTTGAGAAAGAAATACCATTGGTCTGAAATCCAGGCAAGCAAGTCGCTGGGCGAACCGCTGCACGAGGCGCTGGATCTCCTTGAATTGCCGAATTCAATTAAAAAAACAAAACAGGTTCACGATGTTTTCACCAAATTAAAGAACCAGAATACAAACGAAGAGGCGGATTACTTCCTGCAGTCCATTATCGATATAGCCCAGAAGGAACTTGACTACGAATCCGGAAAATGGGTCGATCTTGAATTCAGCCCGGACCTGGCTGAATGGAGAGGCCCCGCAAATTTATTCAAAGTCGAAAACAAGAACAGTGTCACAGCCAGTAATATCAAAAAATATAAATACATGTACCTCTATCATAAAGGGAGCTTTCGGGGCCCCAAGGAAATAACACTCGAACTAGAACCAAAGAAGGTGATTTCCCATTGGTTGTATGCTGGAATTCACATAGGGCTTTGTGCCAATCGCGGACAGGGTTCCTCCGGCATAGCGTTTTGCGCGGATATCACGGGAGATGGAGTCTTCGTCGGAGGCGGATATTCTTTGCCTGAAAAAATCCCGCTGAAACGAAAGGTCACGGCGGATGGAAATTCCTTCGACTATAGCAATCGCCTTCATCTTAAGGCATGGGACAACGAGACGTTTGAGTTGTTTGTCAACGATACAAAAATAGACCTCGGGTCCACTGGCCATGGATCCGCGATACCATTCGATATGGTCGGTTTCGGATCCGGTGGGTGGCGGCGCTACATGGGTGAAATCGATTATAAAAACTTCCGTATCCGTCGACTGACGGAGCCGCGGCCGGTGAACAAACAACAGCCCTAATTGGGTAATACTAGGATTGTCATAACCGACTCGGAAAAATACGGTGACCGCTGAGATTTCAAATGACGGTAAAGACTTTCTGCTGCGTTCGAGCATGCGCGTGCCGCGGCCCCGCGAGGATGTCTTCGCCTTCTTTGCAGACGCCCGCAACCTGCAGCGGATCACACCATCGTCCCTGCACTTCGACATCCTCACAAAAGGCCCTATCGAAATGCGCGAGGGAACACGGATCGACTATCGGTTGCGCGTTCACAGGATTCCATTGCGTTGGCGATCGGCAATCACTGCGTGGGAACCGCCATATCGATTTGTCGATGAGCAAGAGAAAGGCCCGTATCGACAGTGGATTCACGAACATACTTTTGAAGAGGAGGGTGATTCCACCCTCGTACACGATCGCATCCGCTACCGGATTTTCGGTGGAGGCCTCATTAACCGTCTGTTTGTCAGCCGTGACCTTCGCTCTATATTCGAATTTCGCGCCCGAGCGCTTCGTGATATTTTTGCAGGCGATAGTGACTGAAGAACCGCCGGCATAGCGGTCGGGTAGCGGCGATGCCAATCGGAAAATCTCATGACATTGCGCGAGACATTGCGGAATCGGACCACACTATTCTGGGCGCTCGTGGCAGTAGCCCTCGGCCTGCTTCTCTTCGCCGGCGTTTCGTGGCAGGTTGGCAATCGGCTCGTCGCGCCCATGCGGGTGCCGGCAGGACCCTGCCCACCCGATCTCGCTGGAGAACCGATACTTCTCGGTAGCAGTTCCGGTTCGATTGTGAGCGGCTGGTACGTTCCGGGTGATCGGGATAAGGGAACCGTCATCCTGCTGCACAGTATCCGCAGATCGCGGCTCCAGATGGTAGACCGCGCACGGTTTCTCCATCGCAAGGGTTACTCCATTCTCCTAATCGACCTGCAGAGTCATGGCGAAAGCAGCGGCGAGTGCATTACGGCCGGTCACCTCGAACGGTTCGATGTGCGTGCCGCCGTCGATTTTGCGCACATGCGAAAACCAGAACAGCCCGTTGCAGTGATTGGTATCTCACTGGGGGGAGCAGCAACGGTACTGGCCTCGCCATTAAAGATCGATGCTGCCGTTCTGGAGTCGGTCTATCCGACCATCGACGAGGCGATCGGCAATCGGATTCGCCAGCGACTCGGACCGCTGAGCCCCATTGCCAAAGAGATTCTGCTCTTGCAAATGAAGCTGAGGCTCGGGATTTCACCCGCAGCATTGAGACCGGTGGATCACATTGGCGCACTCTCCTGTCCTGTATTGGTGATGGCCGGAAGTGAGGACCGGTTAACCCCAAAGGAGGAGACAAGACGACTCTTCCAAGCGGCAGGCGAGCGGAAAAAACTGATCTTCTTTGAAGGGGCGGGACACGTCGATCTCTATCAATTCGATCCGAATCGCTACACGGAACTTCTTCTCGACTTTTTAGAGGAACATCTCCAGCAGCAATGAAATAGAGCCGGCCGCCAATGGTTTGCAGCAGCGAGGCTTGTTCATCCTTCCAATTGCGGATGGTTGTGAGGAATGTGTCCCAACCGCTTGACGGGCCGGAACCATTGGTGAAACAATGGCGGGCCCACCTGGACATTTTGAACTCGCTACCAAGGAGTCCCAATTCATGCATGATGACCGGTTACCGAGAGCGGATCGTACGCTGCTGCTTGCCACTATTGGATTCGCTTTGCTCGCTGTGACTGCAGTCGGACTGCCGGGAAAAGCCGCCGCAGAGAAACCGAAACCGGTCACCACAACCCTCACGCCACAGCAGGCGGCCAAGGCAGCCCGTACGCTCCGCGAAAATTTGCTCAACGATCCGCATCGGCCCGGATATCATTTTGTCATTCCCGAGGGGACCGGGATGCCGTTTGACCCCAACGGAGCTATTTTCTGGAAAGGCCGCTACCACCTCTTCTATATTTTTCAGGACGATCGAGGCCATAACTGGGGGCATGTTTCGAGTATCGATCTGTGCCACTGGCGGCACCATCCGACCAAGCTGCTTAGCGGGATGTTTAGCGGCAACTGTTTTGTCAACAAGGAGGGTGTGCCGACGATGTGTTACCACCAGGTAGGACAGGGCAATGCGATGGCCGTTGCCTTGGATGAGAACCTCGATGGCTGGAAGAAACTCGAATCGAATCCGATCACCCCTTCAACCCAAGAGGGTGAAGAGCATCACGGCAAATACAATTCCTGGGATCCTTACGGTTGGGTCGAAGGAGAAAACTACTATGCCATTTTCGGAGGCAAGCGGCCCGGGATCGCTCGGGCACCTTCGCTGGCCGGTCCCTGGGAATACCGGGGAGACTTTTTGGCCAACCCGATCGACGGAGTGAAAATCAACGAAGATGTCTCCTGCGCCGACTTTTTCAAATTGGGCGATCGCCACATGCTGCTCTGCATCAGCCACGATTTAGGCGCCCGCTATTATTTGGGTGACTGGAAAGACGAACAGTTCCATCCGACGCATCACGAGCAGATGAGTTGGGTCGATAACAGTTTCTTTGCACCTGAGAGTTTGCTCGACGATCGCGGTCGCCGCATCATGTGGGCCTGGGCCAAGGACCGGCCCGATTTCAAGCTCAGAGCCGACCGGGATTGGTCGGGGACGATGAGTCTGCCCCGCGTCCTTTCGCTCGCTCTGGATGGAACGTTGAGGATGCAGGTCCCCGAGGAATTGGAGCAACTCCGTTACAACGCCCAGAAGCTGGAAAACTTGACCGTGGCGGCCGATTCGGAATTAAAAATCGACCTCCGCGGAGACAGTTTGGAGTTGCGGCTCACCATCGATCCGGGCGATGCCCGGCAGTGCGGCGTAAAAGTCCGCACTTCACCCGGCGGCGAAGAGGAGACTTTGATTTTTTATGATGCCGACGAGAAGAAACTGAAGATTGATACCCGCAAGTCGAGCCTTACGGACAAAGTCAAAACGGTAGAAGCAGGACCGTTTGAACTGCCGGGCGGAGAACTGCTGAGGCTGCGGATTTTTGTCGACAAGTCGATCGTCGAAGTGTTTGCCAACGACCGTCAGGCGGTGATGCGACGAATCTATCCGTCGCGTGAGGATAGTTTGGGAATCGAGCTCTTCGCCCGTGGCGGCAGCTTCCGGGTGCCGCTCTTGGAAGCCTGGGAGATTATGCCATCAAACCCGCACTGACGCGCCTTCGAGAGGCGAGCGAATATTTGGTCGCGTTTGGCAAAACACGCTCCACATCCTAAAATGATCTGTCCGGCACAACCGGGCCTCCCAAAAACATTTTGGCGACCCTTGTATGACCCAATCGGCAAAACTCCTGTCGCTCGTTTTGGTACTCCTGAGCACCTTTGCGCTACAGCATGCGGCAGGTGAGGATGAGCAGGCGCGGCCCAACATCGTGATCTTTCTCACCGACGATCAGGGCTGGGGAGATCTGGCCTGTTACGGACATCCGCTGATTCACTCCCCGAACCTCGACAAGTTTGCCAGCGAGGGGATGCGCTTCACGCAGTGTTATTCGGCCTGCGCTGTCTGCTCTCCGTCCCGCTCGGCGATCCTCACCGGACGCACTCCCTACCGCAACGGGGTCTGGCGTTGGATCCCCGACGGTAGCGGATACCACCTGCGACAAAGCGAAATCAGCATCGCCAAGCTGCTCCGCGAGCAGGGTTATGCCACCTGCCACGTCGGCAAGTGGCACCTCAACGGAAAATTCAACTCGCCCGATCAGCCGCAGCCGGATGATCACGGTTACGACTGGTGGCTGGCGACCCAAAACAACGCCCGCCCCAATCACATCAACCCGACCAACTACGTCCGCAACCGCGAGGCAACCGGAAAACTGGAAGGGCCCTCGGCCGTCGTGGCCGTCGAAGAAGCGGTCCGGTGGCTGAAAGAAGAAAAGAAAGAGGATGCGCCTTTCTTTCTTACGGTTTGGACGCACGAACCGCACCAGCCGATCGAATCGGCCAGCCGGTTCATGGAGAGCTATAAGGAGATTGAAGATGAGGGTATCCGGCAGCACCACGGCAACATTACCCAACTCGACCACGCCTTCGGTATGCTGATGCACGCGCTCGATCGGTTAGGAGAGACGAACAACACGCTGGTCGTCTTTACCTCGGACAACGGGCCCGAGGGGAGCGGAACGCGCGTGGGAAGCCGCACTCGCGGCTCGACCGGTGGACTGCGGGGACGCAAGCGGCACACCCACGAAGGCGGGATCCGCGTGCCGGGCATTATCCGCTGGCCCGGCCACATCGAGCCCGGCAGCGTCTGCGAGACGCCGATTATCGGTTCGGACCTGTTTCCCACGATCTGTCAGATTGTGGGCATCCCGCTGCCTGCGGATCGGGTGATTGATGGCACTTCGATCGTGCCACTCTTCTCCGGCGGCACCATCGAGCGGGACCAGCCGCTCTACTGGCGGAATCATCTGGCACCCGAACAATACAAAGTGGGGCTGCGTGAAGGGAACTGGAAAATTGTGGGCTCACATGATTTAAAAACGTTTGAACTCTATAATCTCAAAAACGATCCCAAAGAAACAACCGATCTGGCAGAAGAGTATCCGGAGCGATTTTCAAAAATGCGCAAAGAACTGATCGATCACGACCGGGCGGTACTTGCCGATGGCCCCGACTGGTGGAAGGAAGACGATGGACGTTAAAGGTGTTTTTGCCCCTCTGATGCTGCTTGGCCTCTGGGGATATGCTCTGCCGATTGCGGCGGATGAGACGCGGCCGAACGTGTTGTTCATTGCTGTCGATGACCTGCGGCCCGAAATCCACAGCTTCGGCCACGAAGCCATGGTCACGCCGAACCTCGATCGACTGGCCACCGAAGGTGTACGGTTCACCCAGGCATACTGCAACATTGCGACCTGTGGTGCCTCGCGGGCGACTCTTATGACCAGCCTGCGGCCGACGCCCGATCGTTTCCGCAACTATCTCACTCGCGTCGATCAGGATGCGCCGCATGTGGTGTCGCTTCCTGCGCTCTTCAAACAGCACGGGTACACCACGCTTAGCAACGGCAAAATCTATCACCACCAGGACGACGATTTGGATGCCTGGAGCGAACCTCCTTGGCGACCGGAAAACCGCAGCATTTCGTGGGCCAAGCCCGAAAATCAGCCGATCGAAAAAAATGGGCGGCGGATAAACGGTCCGGCGTTCGAGGCGGCCGACATGGCGGACGATATCTATCCCGATTATCAAATCTGTGACAGAACGCTCGCCAACCTGGACCAACTGGCGAAGGACGATACCCCTTTTTTTCTCGCCTGCGGTTTCTACCGGCCGCATCTGCCCTTTGTTGCCCCACAAAAATATTGGGATCTTTATCCAGAGGATCAAATTCCACTGGCTGCGAACGACTATTTTCCCCGCGACCTTTCCCGAGCCTTTCGCTATACTTGGGGCGAGTTGCGGAGCTATCGAGATATTCCTAAGGATGGGCCGGTCTCTGCCGAGACAGCGCGTGAGCTTGTTCGCGGCTACCGGGCGAGCGTGAGCTTTGTGGATGCCCAGATAGGCCGCCTGCTCGATGCACTCGAGCGACTCGGTCTGGCTGAGAAGACGATCGTCGTCCTCTGGGGCGACCATGGCTGGCAGCTTGGCGAGCACGGTTTCTGGTGCAAACACACCAACTTTGAAGTCGCCACCCGCGTGCCGCTAATCATTGCCGCACCCGGCATTCCGGGCGATCGAGACTGTGCCCGCTTGGTTGAAACGATTGACATCTATCCCACGCTTTGCGACCTGACAAAAATTCCCAAACCGGCGCACCTGCAAGGTAAAAGTCTGCTGCCGCTCCTACTGGATACCGACGCCGCCCATAAAGAAGTCGTTTTCAGCCGTTGGGGAGGAGGTGATTCGGTCCGGAGCGATCGCTACCGGTATATGGAGATGCATGCCGATGGCGGACGGGGCAAACTGCTTGCGACAGGTCTGTTCGACTTGCAGGAGGACCCGGGGGAAAATCGAAACCTCTCAAAAAATCCCGCTTATGCTAAGGTGCGGGAAGGCTTGAAAGAGCAGCTCGACAGGGTCCGCGCGAATATTTCGCGTTAAGACGAGTTCTATTTTGCTTGCAAAGCAGGCCCATCTGGCGGGATAATGCCACCATTGGGCGAGCGCTGAGTCATTCTGTAAAAGCGGGGACAAAAAATGGTTGATTCTTTTTGGAACCGTTTTTTAGCAATATCCTCAATCATATTGTGGACGCTGGTTTTTGGCGTTGGCTTGGCATGGCCTGTTACCTTTTCCAGCAATATTGCGGCAACATTAGCGCCCCAAATAAATGTGAATGAAGATGTTCTTAGAGCACAACTTTATGACATATTGGCAACAAACACAGTATGGAGAGCATTTTTTGTCAGCAGCCCATTAGCAATCATAAGTATCCTTCTTGTGGGAACATTAGTCGTCGGGGTGGCGCGAGCACGGAAGAAAAGTGAGCGATGCGAAAGCGCAGATTAAACTCTTAACAGATGACGTTTTAATTTAGGTTCGAAAAAACGCAGCACCACATTGATTGGGCTTCCGCCCAACAAGTCGTGGCCGCAAAGTCCGGCTTCGCCGGGTCACCGTCGATGTTTTTGCACAATTGTGGCGCCAGCATACAATGGATGGGTTGTTTAACTTTTAATCCGGGTGTGGGCAGTGACGGCCACACCCACCATTGGCGGACGCATGACAGACAATCTGACATGCGACAACACAATTTTTTACGATAAGCTGCAATAAGATGCCTAACAAATGGCCAAATGGTTTGTGACAATCGAAGGTCGCGAGTATGGACCGCTTAGCGCTGCTGAACTGAAACGCGCAGTTGCCAAAGGGCGGGTCAGCGCGGAAACTCCGGTCCGCAACGAGGGCATGGATTCTAGAGTTCCGGCTGCACGGGTCAAAGACCTCTTTGCAGAGGCGAAAGATAAAACAGCGGAGATTACTCCGCCGCTCAAAAAAGAGGAAACGGGAAAAACGTCCGATGACAGCGAAGAATTAAAGGTAGCCGAAACAAACTGGTCGCCCCCTGTTGCCACACCAAGTGACGATCCTCAGCAACCACCTGCTTTTAAAGCCAAGCAAAAAAAACAGCCCGCGATGCAATTGCATCGCAGTTGGTGGGTGACGGCGGTGGCGATTGTCCATTTACTGCTGGGCAGTTTCATCATTGTCATTGTGACGGGCGCACTGCTTGAATTCCCACTCTTCAAAGGCCCAAACCACCCCATTAATCCCAATAATACAGAAATCAATTTCGTATTGCATTCCCTAAGTAACGTATTTGAACTGTTTTTAAATGTTGCATTTATGGTTTTTTTAGCAATCAACGTCGTTCTTGGAGTCGTGGTTTTGCTTGCCGGTTATGGCCTCATCAAGCGGCGCGAATGGGGTCGTATTCTAAGTCTGGTCCTGGCTGTCCTGAGTGGTCTACTCGTCGCCATGTTTATTAAGTCTTTTGACCCTAGACTTTTGGGCCCCACCCTGTTTTACGGATTTTACTCTGTTTTTAATTTTGTCATTTTGCTGAATCCGCGTTTCGCCGCTGAGTTCGAGTAGTCGTGTCCGTGATATCTCGACGAGGCAGATAGGATAGGGGGGAGAGAAACGGGATGCAGCTTATTTTCAGGCCGCCAACAAGTCGTGGCCGCTGGCCGCACCTTTGCCCACGTCACCTTCAAAGTTTGGAGGCCGATTGTCAAATCTGTGCTTCCTCGACCGGCGATCGACACCGCCACACTCTGGTGGATGTTTTTGGCGGTTAAGTAAGCATCTTCACCCGATCCCCTTTGTCTTGTGACGATTGCGCCTTTTCCAGGAAATCTTCATTGTGGGAATGCGCCACTTGGGGGTAAAATCGTTCCCGCCGCCGCAACTATCTATTGCGACTCTTCAATAAACACGAACGCCTCGCAAGGAGAGGGTATCGATCGATGAAAAACTTACTGCGGGGAGTACGGCAAGTGACTTTCAGCCCGTGAAACGATCATAATCAAGGTCGATCCAAGAACCATGGCCGGATTGTATCCACGACCGTCGTCCAATCAAACAGTCGATTGCAGGTCGCACTCGTACATAAGATCAATGACTGGAATAATTTCAACGATTGTTTAGAGCAATAAGCGCTCAGTACGCTAATATAGGTTCGGCCCATGACCCAATCGGACAGCAAATCAACCGATCAACCTTCCTTAGCCAACACGCACCTTCGGGTTGGCAAAATCCTTCACCAAATGGGCGATGTCGATGGTGCCGTCACGGAGTATGAAAAATCGCTCGGGTACAATCCAAACTGTGCTGAAGTGCGCTATATTCTGGGCTCGGCCTTAGTGGAATTAGGACGGTTTGATGATGCAAGTCATCAGCTAGAGGAAACCTTACGCCTAAACCCCAAATACGCCCGCGTTTACCATATTCTCAGCGACCTTGCTCGCCAGGATAGATACCGTTTTTCCACGGATCAAATTGACCGTATTAGGCAGTTATCCGAGGACACCAGTCTTCCCTTGGAAGATGAGTGTCTCGTTTATTTCTCGCTCGGCGATATTTTGGACAAATCTGGTGATCACGACGAAGCGTTTCGCTGCTATCAACGAGCCAACGATTCCCAGCGGCGATTGTGTGAGACTTCTGGAGCCGTCTTTAATCCAGTTGAACTCCGAAATACCGTTGACGCCACAATTTCTGTATTCGATCACGACTACTTTTCGGACATGCGCGGTGGCGGACTCGATACAGAGATTCCGATATTTGTTGTTGGTATGCCACGTAGCGGCACCACTCTGATTGAAAAGATTATCGCTAACCATGCCGAAGCGTCCGGAGCTGGCGAACTTTTAGATATTGCACAACTTGCGATAAACTTACCACAGTCAGTCAATTCCAGTATTGATTATCCCCAATGCTTACGACATTTGGTCCCAAGCACAATCGATCAGATAGGGCAGCGATACCTGCAATCCCTCATAGATCGATGCGGCAATAGCCGGAGAATCGTCGATAAAACCCCGGCGAACTTTTTGTTCCTTGGCTTCATTTGGACTCTATTCCCAAATGCACGCGTCATTCATTGTCAGCGTAATGTGATGGACGTTTGCCTCTCGTGTTTCTTTAATAGTTTTCAATCAGTGACATGGTCGATGAGCCTAGACGATATTGGAGTGTTCTACCAAGAGTATTCACGGCTGATGGATCATTGGGGCGAAGTATTACCCCTACGCAGAATGGATGTATCTTACGAAAGGTTGGTCGCCGATCCACTTCCCGCGATGAAGCAGTTGATTGAGTTCTGCGGCTTAGACTGGAACGACGAATGCCAGGAAATGAAATTTGGCAGCAAGTCGGTACGGACCGCTAGTCGAGTCCAAGTTCGACAGCCCATTTATAAGACGTCGGTCGATCGCTGGAAGCAGTACGAATCGCAACTCTTACCGCTTCAAAAGTACTGCGATTAGATTGGCTTTTCAGCGCAAAGGCTCGAAAAAGAGGATGTAGCATATGGTATGGCTGCGAACAAATCGTGGCCGCAGATCTCGGCGCCGCCGGGTCACCTTCGATGTTTTTGCACAATGATCCGGTTTCCATACAATGAACTTGTGATTTAACTTTTAATCCGGGTGTGGGCGGTGACGGCCCCATCCATCATGATGCGGCATCCGCCTAACGCATGGCAAAACAACAAATCCAGGTCGACGATCTCATGCAGACCGGCTACTGCTACGTACTCACTGAGTCGAGCGGAGAGAACTTTCACCCCGACTTCCAACCCGAACTTACCCCGAAGGAAATGCTCGAACTTGGCGTGTTTGGCGGAAAATACATGACTGACTGCAGCAAGGAGTTTCCGTCGGACTGGTACGAAAATGCCCAATTGTGCTCCGAGCGATACGATTCCGACCTGAACTTCTTCGGCATAAATGCATCGCAACCGCTGTCGGAATGGCAAAGGAAGGGATGGATCTATGAAGAGGACCCCCGCGGTTGGTTTCAGTGGTACTGTCGGTATTACATCGGTCGCCGCTGCCCGGACGATGACCGTCAAATTAAACGGTGGCGCGCCATGCGTCGCCACATCGCACAAATTAAAAAAAACTGCCGCAAGGGCGATCTTAAGTGCCGGCGAAAACAGCGGCAGGCGTTGCTACACTGGGCCTACGATTCAAGGAAGATTTAGGGATTTGGCCACTAATGGTCCGGCGGAGCAGTTGAGAAACAACGGGCCGCATCACACAGACTGTCTGCACAGTCGCCTGCGGCGACCACCACGCTAACCATTCGCAGATCATGGCAGAAAGTCCCTTGCCTTCGGCAGTTTACCTCCTACAAATAGAAGGAAACAAGTTTACCTCTCGCAGCTATATCGGAGGGACGTTGTGACGACCAGTATTTCAAAAGACGGCAGCGGTTTTCTGCTGCTTTCGAGAATGTGTCTGCCCCGGCCGCTCGCAGATGTCTTCTCTTTCTTTGCAGACGCTCGCAACCTACAGCGGATCACCCCACCCTCCTTGAGTTTCGACGTACTCGCAGAAGGCCCTATTGAGATGAGTCAGGGAACGCGGATCGACTATCGGCTGCGAGTCCACAGGATTCCGCTGCGATGGCAATCGGAAATTACGACATGGGAACCACCTTTTCGCTTCGTCGACGAGCAAAGAAAAGGGCCCTACCGCTGGTGGATTCACGAACACACTTTTCAAAAACAAGATGGCTCCACGCTGATACAGGATCGAGTTCGCTACAGTGTACTCGGTGGACGCCTCGTAAACCGTTTCCTGGTCGGTCGCGACCTTCACTCTATTTTCGCATTTCGCTCCCAGGCACTCCGCAGTATTTTTTCTGAAGAAACGACTGCAGAAGCATTAGGTGCCGATGGCTGACCTGATTCGACTCGGCGTTTTGAACTTTGGCGTAATCCTTTTGCTGATGACCCTGCTGTGGCTCATCAGCATTGTCAAACGCGATGCCAGCATTGTCGATCCATTCTGGGGTACCGGATTCGTTGTCGTGGCCTGGGTTACGGCTGCCTGGCAGGACTTCACCGGGCCAAGAAC
The DNA here is from genome assembly GCA_014237955.1 of Planctomycetota bacterium. GTDB lineage: Bacteria > Planctomycetota > Planctomycetia > Pirellulales > UBA7805 > UBA7805. The sequence goes on along the minus strand of JABABY010000004.1, from coordinate 19,990 downwards.
CTTGTTGCTGGCCGGACTGACGACTGTCTGGGGAATGCGATTGACAATCCACCTTTTCATGCGGGGCATGAACGCGGGAGAAGATTATCGGTATCGAGCCATGCGCAAGAAGCACGGCGCATCATTCTGGTGGGTGAGCTTGTTTACTGTTTTCGGAATGCAAGGCGTTCTAATGTGGTTTGTTTCATGGCCGATTCAATTCGGTGGCACTACCGTGGTTTTCAGCCTCTCGCGTTTATGGTGGCTCGACGGTATCGGGATCGTGATTTGGACCGTTGGATTTCTGTTTGAATCGGTTGGTGACTATCAACTCACCCGTTTCAAATCTGATCCCGCCAACCGCGGTTCTGTCTTGGACAAGGGGTTTTGGCGTTATACTCGTCACCCAAATTATTTTGGCGACTTCTGTGTATGGTGGGGACTTTACTTCATTGCTGCTGCGGGGGGAGCGTGGTGGACGTTGCCCGCACCGCTACTGATGAGTATTCTGCTTCTAAAAATTTCTGGTGTTGCGATGCTTGAAAAAACCATCTCCGACCGTCGGCCAGGGTACGCCAGTTACATCAGGCGAACGAGCGCGTTCTTTCCACGACCGCCCAAAAACAGTTCGAGAAACGATGACTGACGGTTACTCTCATCTACGAGCCAACAAAAACACGCTCTGTTAAACCTTGCGATCCCTTAACCGAGGCGGATTTCTGTCGGCGGCTCAGAAGATAGTGGCCAACACCCCACTCCTCGCCGTTTCGAAAGCGAAAGAGTTCGGAGCAGGCCATGAAGAACATTCGCCATCGTTGTAATTGAACACGCGACTCACGTTGGGTCCGTTGATGGCAAAACAACTCGATGAGTCGCTCAGAGTTCGCATCAAGGTTGTCGAGCCAAGCCTCACAGGTGCGACTGTAGTGCGACCCATCAATCAGCCATTGGGTGTCTATTTCCATGTCTTTGGAAAACTCGGCAAGAAGATTTTCTGAAGGCATAATGCCCCCGGTAAAGAAATGTTTTGCCATCCAGTCCGCATGCCCGTCCGATTCAAACAAATAGGCGAATACTCGATGGCAGAAGATGTGGACAAACAATTTTCCATCCGCCTTGAGCCAGGGGGAAATTTTTTCGAGAAGCAGTTCGTAGTTTCGGACGTGCTCAAACATCTCTACCGAGACGACCCGATCGAACGTCCGCTTGGTGGTGAAATCGGCGATATTCGAAGTCTGCACCTGGATGTTATGAATTCTCTGCCTCGCGCATAGACTTTCGATATATTCTCGCTGCGTCGATGAATTGGAGACCGCAAACACCTTGCAATCGGGATATTTTTCTGCGATCCACAAAGAAAGTGATCCCCAGCCGCAACCCAGGTCGAGAACCTCCATTCCGTTCTTGATTTCCGCTCGCTCACAGGTCAACGCCAACATGGCCACCTCGGATTCGTCAAGCGAGATACGCTCACGCGGCCAGATACCACAGCTATATTTAAGCCGCTGGCCTAGCACCGTACGAAAGAATTCTGTGGGCACCTCGTAATGCTGATGATTGGCATCTGCAGCAGCAACGACCAGCGGACTCTCTCGCAATGCATTCACAAGTACCGTGGTGGCTGAAGGAACATTTTGACTTTGCGACTTTGCTGCAGAATCTCTTGCTGATTTCAAAAGTCGCCGCTGAAGCAAAAGCTGTCGCCGCAAACGTTGTCGGATACCGGACCGGATCAACCAGTCTGGCAACCAGCGTGATTCCGCCAGGTCGATGAGTGATAGTGACATGAACAGCGATCCTTTTCTATGTCCTGCGGTTGTTCTTAGACGTTAGTCCTTGCGATAAAGGAATTGCGATAGACCGATTCGCCCCTCTCGAAAACCGGCCTCGCAGTAGCAGAGGTAGTAATCCCACATGCGGATGAAACGCTCGTCGAATCCGAGTTCGCGTACCGTCTTAAGATTACGATGAAAACGATCTCTCCATTGAGCAACAGTCACCGCATAATGCGATGCAAAATCGGAAATATCCATCAGCTTCAGTCGCTGCGTCGCATTGGCCGCTTGGTCGATCGTAGCGAGCGATGGCAGACACCCGCCCGGAAAAATATAGCGCTGGATAAAATCTGTGGATTGGCGATATCGATCATATTCGTCGTTGCCAATAGTAATCGCCTGCAAAGCAAACCATCCTTTGGGTCGCAGTAGTTTCATGCACTGACTGAAGTAGGTGGAAAGAAATTCGTGGCCCACTGCTTCGACCATCTCGATTGAAACGAGCTTGTCAAAAACCCCATCCAGATCACGATAGTCGCGCAAAAGCAACGTCACGCGGTCGTCTAATTTGTTTTGCTCGATCCGGCGACGCGCATACTCATGCTGTTCTTTAGAAATAGTCGTCGTCGTAACACGGCATCCATACTTCCTTGCAGCGTGGATTGCAAAACCTCCCCAGCCAGTACCAATTTCGAGAACGTGGTCGTCAGGACTGAGTTGGATTGTTCGGCAGATACGATCATATTTCGCGACCGATGCTTCTTGAAGTGTTGCTTGTGGATGTTCAAAGATACCAGAAGAGTACGTCATCGTTTCGTCGAGAAACAACTCGAAGAATTGGTTGCTCAGATCGTAGTGGGAAGCAATATTCCGCCGACTACCCGCTTTCGTATTACGTTGCAGGAGTTTCGCTACCGAACGAAATCGAAATCGAAATCGTGACCAACGCCGATCAATCTCCCGCAGGGTGGTCGTATTGCGAATCATAAAGCGAAAGAAAGTGACCAGATCGTCGCAATCCCATAGATTCTGCAGATAGGCTTCCGCCGCACCCAGACTTCCACCAGTCACAAGATAGCGGTAGGCACGCTCGTCACGGATATTGACCGTGACCTGCAAGTCCGTACTTTGGCGATCGCCAAATTCGTATGCTGAGGAACCGTCCAACATTGTCAGCCGACCGCGATTGAGCCGGGCAAGTCGGCGGAGAAATGCTGCCCGACAGAGGGCACCAATCGCAGTTGGCGATCGTCGGGCAGTAGACGGAGTGGGCTCGTAGGGGACATCTTTCAAGTCCTCTAAGTCGCAACGTGCGGCAATGGTCGGGAAGCTTACTTTGGATGTGGAAAGAACGGACATTTTTTTAGCCAGAGTTTGAGTGCTTGAAAATAAATAGCCATCGTGATGCGCGCCGATGTAACTGGATATCGCAACAACAGACAGGCGAGGTGTCGGTTGTCGAGTGGTCGACGCGTTAACGTCATGTTCGCCTGAAACAGAGAGCGACCTTCGTTAAAAGATGAAAGCTGTACGCTGAGTTGCTCGGCTGGAGATGTCAATTGCCAGCGATACTCCGCGTCCATGTCCATAAATGGAGAGACATGAAACTCCTTGCAGTGGGAGAACGCCATTTTGTTTTCTCGTTGGCTGCAGTTGCCTTCCCAAAGGATGTAATGATGCCGCTCCAGCCAGGGAGTGTTGCTCACTTCGGCCACGACGGCTTCGATGCGCGTTTCTGTTTCGTCAAAGAGATAGAACAGATTGATCGGGCTGAAGTAGGCGCCGAAGTATCGCAGTTGGGTTAAAATCCGGACGGGACCGCGGGTCTCAATGCCCACCTTATCGCGCACATGTTCTCGTACTGATACAGCAAGCGGTTGATCGATAGGCCCCAAATGATCGTCGCGCAAGAATGACGCAGGCGCGAACCGACGACGGCTCAGCAGTGTGACTGAATCGAGTGTACCTGCCAGTTCATCGAGATCAAGATAAGCCATAAACATCCGATAGCGGAATGCATGGTCTACCGGACGAACTCGGGCGTGGGTGACAACGCCTTCATACAGGCAGCTTTGCATCTTCAATTCCTTTGTCAAAGTAAGCGCCGACTTCCAAAGCGCTGGCGACACCGTCTTCGTGGAAACCATTAAAGCGGTAAGCACCACAGAAATAAGTACCTCGCCGCCCGTTCATTGCCGCAAATCTGCGTTGGGAGGCGATCGAATCTAACGAAAAGATTGGATGGTGATAGGTGAAATGCCGGAGGATCTTCGCCGAATCGATCGGGGCTGCTGGATTAAGCGTGACGAGGATAGGTTGCGGAGAATCAATCCCCTGTAGCCGGCTGAGATCGTAGGTCACACTTGCAGGTTGGTCTGCAGAAGCCGTGACTCGATAGTTCCAACTGGCCCAGGCGCGACGTTTCCTCGGCAACATCGATACATCCGTATGGAGTACCGCCTCATTTGTCTGGTAGGAGAATCCACCCAGTACGGAACGTTCCACCTCATCTGCGTCCGCGAGCATTTTCAACGACTGGTCCGCGTGGGTCGCCAATATTGCCGCATCGAATCGCTCTCCACAACCTGCAGATTCAATCGCAACATGGTCCGCATGCCGAGAAATTGATTTTACCGGCGTGCCGAGGCGGATTCGATCGCGAAACGGAGCAATCAACGATTTCACGTATCTTCGCGAACCGCCCGGAATCGTCTTCCAGGTGGGTCGATCGCAAAACTGCAACAGACCGTGATTCTGCAGAAACCGGATCATAAAGATCGCCGGAAAATCGAAAACGCTGCTGGGGCGTGCTGACCAGATCGCTGCGATCATCGGGATAAGGTACTGGTGGAAAAATCTCTGTCCATAGTTTCCCCGCTTTAGGAATTGGCCAAGCGGTATCTCCACATCTCCTGCTGCTGCGAACTTACGGGACTCTCGATTGAACCGAGCAATATCCAGAAGCATGCGATAAAATGACGGGCGCAACGCGTTGCGGGGCTGTGCGAACAGTCCGCGTAAAGAGCTGCCCTGGTATTCGATTCCCGTTTGGTCGCAGCGAACACTGAAGCTCATGTCTGAATCTCGCACAGGCGTTCCCAGAATCTCCAGTAAGCGACAGAACATGGGATAGGTTTTATCATTAAAGACCATAAAACCGGTATCGACGACAAACTGTTTACCAGCTAGCTCGACATCCACCGAGTTTGCATGCCCACCGGCGTACTTCCCAGCCTCAAAGACGTGAACTTCATGGTCCCGAGACAAAATTCTCGCGGCAACCAAGCCGCTCACACCAGCACCGATAATAACAATCTTCATTGTAGATTCCGAATGGCAACGTTCATGCAATATCCTCCGGATCGTCGGAGGCAATAAGCAATACAAACGCAGAACTGATAATGATACCGAACACAACGCACCCGAAGGAGAATATGAAAACGTTATCCATCGATCAATTCACTTTGTGCATGAGTAGCGTTCCAAAAGAAAGTATCGAAGGGACCCAGAGCCCGACGAAGACACCTTCCTGAGTATTGCCCGAAAACCAAAGGGATACCGAGAGCAAAAACGATGCGCCGGCAGCAAGTATAAATCCCAGTTTTGCGTATTTTCGACTCATATTTCAACCTCCCTAGTTGCTGATATAAAAAAGTGTGTGTCGATAAATGCTTCCATCAACAGATTTCATTTTTCTTTTAGAAGGAGCATGCGACGATGGTCATATTTTGACTTGTGTTCCCTGTTTTCCTGAACGGCTCCTCATCTCGTGCCCTACGGTTTGGTGTTGGGCGGTGTTGCCTAGTTCACCATTCCGCTCCTCCGCCAACCTGGCAATCTGTTGGAGCATTCCACGGAATATTGGAGAGTGTAGTGGGACCAGCACATACCAATAAAGGATCCCAAACAACCCACACGGATCGAAGGATGCTGTTTGACGGATTGTGGAACCCGTACCATTTCGCGCAACTTCAAACTCGAGCCATGCGCGACCGGGTAATTTCATCTCCGCTTTTAGCCGCAGGAGTCGACCTGGTTCATATGCCTCAACTCGCCACCAATCGAGTGTATCACCGACACGTAATTCAAAGGAATCGCGCCTGCCGCGGCGTGAGCCAATTCCTCCTGCTAAAACGTCAATCCAAGCACGTAATTGCCAAAGACCATTAGCGTGATACCATCCTCGGCGTCCCCCAATTTGTTGAATCGGCTGGAATGCGCAGGATGGTGATACCGACACATCGATCGTACGGACATCGACAAGGCGCCGTCCGAATTGAACGCGGTCACTACTGTCTGAACTTGGAGTAGAAGAGCATGCATCGGACCAACGGGTCTCCGCGATTTCACGATCTTCGTTGATAACTGCCCTTTCAATTGCCTCGACAAGGCCGCGAGGCCGCAACGGGAAAGCCCCTAGTGCTGCCGGTTTATTGACCACCGTAGGATTTCGCATGCTCTCCACTAGCTTCCGGCCAATGCGGGCATAAATAGGTGTTACGAGTGCTAGCCAAATACTTGATAGCCATGGTGTCAGAACCGGAACCGAGATCAACAGGCGCCGGAGGCCACGTTGGCGGGCGTACTCCCGCATAATTTCTCCATACGTCACACGATCCGGTCCACCCACTTCGAAAGTAAGATTCCCCCCCTTATTCCAATCGAGCGCTGCGAGGAGATATTCGAGGACATCCTCAACAGCTATTGGCTGAGCAAGCGTGCTTACCCACTTCGGACAGATCATCACCGGGAGCCGCTCGACCAATGAACGCACAAGTTCAAAGGATAGGCTTCCCGATCCAATCACAATCGACGCACGTAATTCGATAACCTGACAGCTTGATTCCCTCAGCAGGTCCCCAACCTCGTGCCTGCTTCTAAGGTGTGGTGAAAGTGAATGTTCATCATCTCCGAGCCCCCCTAAATAGATAATTCTTCGAACACCCGCGCGCGTAGCTGCATGTGCGAACGTCTTGGCGGCTTCTCGGTCGGCGTCCTCAAAGCGTTCCGAGGAACCCATCGAATGAATAAGATAGAAAGCAGTATCGACTCCCTGCATCGCGGAATGTAGCAAGTTAAAATCCATAACATCACCAGCGATGATTTCGGTTTCTTGAGCAACCTGACCCGCAAGGCGCTTGGGCTGACGTACGATACAGCGAATTCTGCTATTCCTCTGTTCAAGCTTGGAAAGCAAGCGGCCGCCGATGTAACCAGTTGCGCCGGTGAGCAGTACTAACGGATGGGAGTCACAGGTAATCATGGTGTGATTATCCTTCGGGGATAAATGAATCGAGGCCAAATTCGGCAGTCATGGATCGCAGCTTTCCCATCGCCCGTTCGCTAATTTGACGGACACGCTCCTTAGAAACGTTTAGCATTTGACCAATGTCTGAAAATGTTTTTTTGGTTCCACCATCCTCCAATCCAAAACGCATCCTCATAATTAACTGCTCGCGCGTGTTGAGCCTAAGTAACATTCTGGAAAGAGCGTGATGGAGTGAACTGTCGAGTGGATTGGTAGAATCTGTTTCCTTATACGAACTCTCCGAGAAATCGAGACTCTCTCTATTGGTGGCAAACCGTTGGCGCATTTTCTGTCCTTTTTGCAGATGACGGTATAATGCACAGCGTATGGCTCGAGTCGCATAGGTGCTGAAGCGGAATCCGCGGTCATAATCAAACTTCTCGACTGCTCGCATCATCGCCGTGATCCCTTCGCTCAATAAGTCATCGAGTGGATTGCGAATGTTCGCAAAACTTTTTGCAATCGAAATTACGAGTCTAATGTTAGACTGAATGAGGTGGTTGCGGATACGTTCTGACCGCATGAGCATATCCTCAATCTTATCTAGAACCTTCGGTTCAGGCGTTTTTATATTTAGAGACGTGCGCAAAACATTGGCTCTGAACTTGAGAAAGTTCATCCGCCGAAAGAGCGCCATTTCCTCTTCGCGGCTCAATATCGGCGTACCACACAGCTGTGTAAGATTTCCAGGAATCAGGCCAAGGCCCTCGAATACAACAGCGATCGACACACCTTGCTCGACAGCCCGGACCCGTGGGTCTTCGGTGCCAAGATCTTGGTCCAAGGAGGGATCAAAACTCGAATTTGAGATGAAGCCCGTCTCTCGTGAGAGGGTGTTCCTAGCGCGTTGGCTTAAGGCGGCGGAGAACCGATTCACCTGATCGCACGGAAAAGATGGATTGGAACCTTTTATTGTGGCCGTATTCATGGGAGAACCTCCAAAACACCAAACAAACAAAACGTTCAAAACGTTCATACTCATTCTATCGGCAGCTAGAGGAAAGGTCAATGAAAAAACGTTCAAAACGTTCAAAATATTCTGTTCGCTAGCGTAAGTTGTTATATATCAACAAATATGGCCCTTATCCTCTTATATTATTACCGCTCCACGGTATACTATTTGAGGTCGAAACATCCTCGCAATCATAAAATAATCGTTCAAATCGGCCTTCAGGTCCGTTCCTATGCGAGAAAATCTTACCTCCAAACAAGTCGCCCGGGCTCTGCAGGTCAGTGAGTCCTCGATCAAGCGATGGTGCGATAAAGGCGTCCTCCCCGTGGCTTACACTGCTGGAGGGCACCGCCGCATACCCCTAAGCGGCCTCATCGAGTTTTTGCGCGCTAGCAAACAGGAACTGGTCCGCCCTGAACTTGTCGGGCTTCCTGCAACAACCGGTCGCACGGTGCGTGTTCTGGATCGTTCCGCGGGGCAATTCTGCAATGCCTTACTGCAGGGCGATGAAGAGGTTTGCCGCCAAATCGCCCTCGATCTCTATCTCGGCGAACACGCCATCAGCAGCATCTGCGACGAGGTGTTTTCCAAAGCATTTGATGATATCGGCCACCGATGGAAATGTGGCAAAGTAGAGGTCTATCAGGAGCGGCGAGCCTGTAATATCGTAATTCGGGTCATCAACGAACTACGCTCCTTCCTCCGCACGCCAAACGCCGACGCTCCGGTGGCAATTGGGGCAGCACCCCAGGGTGATCCGTACAGCCTTGGTACCACGATGGCAGAAATCGTGCTGCGTGAATCCGGGTGGAATGCAAGTTCGCTCGGTGGCAATTTACCGTTCACCACGCTTTCGGCCGCTATCAAGGAAAACCGCCCGCGATTATTCTGGCTTAGCATAAGCAGCCTTGAGGGTGAGGACGATTTTCTCAGCGGCTACCAAGAACTCTACGAATGCTTCGGCCTCGATGTGGCCTTCGTAGTCGGGGGTCGCGCACTGAGTGCTGAGATTCGTCACGAGATGAAGTATGCAGCATATTGCGACAACTTCCAGCACATTGAATCATTTGCCAGAACGCTGTATTCCATCAAGTAAATGTTCCGGAGGGTTGTTTATAATCCATCGTTATCGATTTCCTTCAGGCAATCCGTTGGCAGAAAACATCATCGTGCCTTTTTTATTGTGGTGACCAAAATGAAGCATCTCCTGATCTTTACGACTTTTTTTCTACTGACTCAGATTTCATGCGCGACACCGGCGTCCGCAGCAGGCAAGGTTCTCTTTGAGGATAACTTTCAGGGACATCTGGCCGAGCGATGGGGTTGGATTCGCGAGCATGCCAGCCACTGGTGCGTCCGTGACGGGGCGCTTGAAATTCGCGTGGTGCCTGGCCGCGCCGACACCGTAAAAAACGCACTCGTCCAACCTGCACCTCCACGCAATGAGGCTCCCTATGCAATCGACTTAACCGTCACCAACCTGTCACCGCCAACAGAACAATGGGAACAGGCAGGCATCACGTGGTACCAGAATGGCAAACCGGTTTTCAAGCTGGTCAAGGAACTCGTCGACGGAAAGGTAATGATCATACCGGGACGAAAACCAATCGATAGCAAAACGGTCCAGTTGCGACTCATCCTCACAGCCGATTCCTACACCGCAATGTTCCGCGAGGAGGGCAGGGGGGAGTTTCAAGTCGCAGCGACCGGAAAACTGCCGCCGAGTGAGCGCGAACAGGTGAGTATCCAGTGCTACAACGGACCACCCAATGCGGAACATTGGATTCGGTTTGAGCATTTTCGGATCGCCAAACTCGAAGACGCAGACGATGCACCGGATCAAACGGAGTAAAAACGGCTCGAAACAGACTGCCCTTAGTGTCGTGACAACATGCGCCACACGCGGTTAGTATTTTGTTTTTTTACTCGCGCTAATGCATCCCCGCAGCATCCACCATGCCACCTCCAAACTCGGTAGCAATTTCCACCAACGTTTCCCAGAGGTAGAGTGCGTAGCTTGGATCGAACCAGATGCGGTAACCCTGGTTGCCAAGAATCTGTTGTGGCAGAACTCCGCAGCTTACACCTGCAATGCGGGTGTACACGAGGCGGCGATCTTGCGACTTGGC
>JABABY010000004.1:0-9837 GCA_014237955.1 Planctomycetota bacterium | reverse complement strand
GCCGCAGGTCTGCAGGAGCAGCTCGGTCGCACGCGGGCCGGCAAGCAACAACGCTGCATCCTCGCGAACGACAGGGGCCACATGGAGCGCATCGTCCGGCATCCGCTCGCGAAGTGCTGAGAGGGACCCATCGAGCGAACCAGCCTCAATCAAAAATTCGTCCGCGCCGAGACGAACGACCAATCCCCCCGCTTCAAGCGGCGCACTTGCATACACTTTTTCAGGAACTTTGAGCCCTTGCTCGGCAAGCCACCCCGCAGCGCCGGTGCCCTTCACACCCAGTTTTGCCAGCAGACTCACATCGCAAATACCAACCGCACCGAGCCGCGCAGCGGAAAGATCGGCAGCGGGTAGTGGCTCGCTGTTCAGCCGGTCGTGAAGGGGACTTTGGCGGATTGTCTCAGGCATGTTGTAGCTCTCTTAATCGGCGACCTTCTGGCGGCTGTTTTCTGGATCGTAAAACGGCATCGGAACCACCGTCGCGACGAGCAGTTTGCCGCCCGCTACACGAATGGTAACCTCCCTACCTGGCCTCGCCATCTCAGGCGTTACAAAGGCCATGGCAATCGGCTGCCCAAGAGTCGTGCGGTGGGCAACGCTCGTAATCCGACCGGCAATTTCGCCATTCTCGATAATCAAATGACACTCTTCCGGCAGGGGTACTTTCGAGGGCTGTGGCAGTGCCAGACCGACCAGCTGCCGCGTCAGGGGACGGGCAGCAAGAATCTGCAAACTCCGCGAACCGACAAAAAACGGCTTGTCCACTTTGATCGCCCAACTCAAATCGGCCTCGTAAGGGTGGGTCAGGGCATCGGTATCCTGTCCCACAATGAGATGTCCCTTTTCGAGTCGCAGGAGCCGCTGGGCCTCGATGCCAAACGGTCGGATCTCCAACTCCCTGCCCGCTTCCAGGATTTTTTGCCAGACATGCGAGGCCGTTCCGGCCGGTATATGAATCTCGTACCCCAACTCACCTACAAAGCCGATGCGCATGAGTAAGGCATCGGCACCCGCCACATGTCCCTGACGGACCCCAAGGTAAGGAAATGCGGCGTCGTCCAGCGCAAGATCACTCAGCGACCGGAGTACCTCGCGGGCTTTCGGGCCGGCCAGATTGATCGCCGCTAAGTGACCCGTCTCGTTGACGAGCGTGACGTCCATCTCAAAAAGGAGTGCCCAACGCTGCAGATCTCGATAAAACCCAGCTGCACCACTACTCGTGGCGGTTACGTAAAAGTGGTGCTCACTCAATCGGGCGACCACACCATCCTCGATGATGATGCCCTGTTCGTCGCAGCCGAGTGCATAACGCAGGCGGCCCACACGCTGATCGGAAAATGTACCGGTATAGATCTGCTCAAGAAAACGGGCCGCATCGGGTCCGTAAAAATGCAGCTTTCCAAGCGTGCTAAGATCGATCACACCGACACCACTGCGAACATTTTCCGCCTCGGAGAGGATGCAATCAGCTCGCGAGGATTCATCGATCTTATAATACTCCGGACGCAGCCAACTGCCTGCATGGATCATGTTCGCGGACAACGCCAAATGCTGCGAGTGTAGCGGCGTACGGCGCATGGGGTGGAAGCGGCGACCGGCTAGCTTGGCCATCGACACCGGCTGGTGGAAGGGGCGGGAAACGGTCGAACCGGTCTCGTTGATCGTCGCGCCATTGAGCCGGGAGAGGATTCGAATCGCGTTAAAATTCGAAAGCTTGCCCTGAGTCGGACCCATTCCAACGGTTGTGAATCGTTTGATCAATTCAATATTGTCAAAACCTTCCTGATGGGCATTTTTGAAATCGGCCAGATGCAGATCCTCATCCAAATCCACGAAATTTTTCTTGTCCGGATGCGGTATGATCGGATAGGGATGGCTCGGAGGTGGTCCGGTGTGCACGGGCCGCTCCGGAATTTCGCCCTCAAAGCGGCCACAGGCAGCTGCCGCCGCCAGCCCCGCTCGGCGGCCATCCTGCAGTTGTGATTCGAGATCAAAAATACCCGCCGCACGACCGGCAACAAAAACCCGATCCACTTCCGATTCGGGGACCAACTGCTCTACCCGCTCGTCGTACCCGAAGCGGACGCCCGCTTGATAGGCGATTCCCGAGGCCGGGGTCCAACCGACACTCATCACAATCCCGTCGCAAGAGAGTTTGACCCGCCCGATACTCTCAGGGCCACCATGCTCATTTAAGGGGCAGAGAATCGCACCGGCCACCGATTTTTTGTCACGGCTGGCGACCGCCTCGTAAACAGTATGGTGCTTAAAAATTTCAATTCCTGCAGAGGCTACCGACTCCGCCAGGTCGCTCTGCTCGCCGGTGGCTCGAAGATCCACCACCGCCACAACGTGCACTCCTGCCTGCAACAGGTCGAGCGCTACACCATACCCCTCGCGATTACCCACAAGGACCACCGCCCGCTCAAACGGCCGCACTCGGTAAAGATAGATCAGTCGCCTTGCAGCAGAGCTGAGCATCACCCCCGGAAGATCGTTGTTTCCAAAGACGGCCGGCTGCTCGAAGCAGCCGGTGGCCACCAACGTGCACGTTGCGCGGAGTTTGGTGAGTCGCTCGCCGTCAACGAGTGCCAGCCAGTGGTCGGCGTACCACCCGGCGACCTGCGTGCCACAGCGGATGGTGAGATTCTCTAGCATATTGGCCCGACTGAGTAAATCTTTCAATTGCCTGCTGGCCGCTTCATCGCGGGCGTGCTGCCAGAGAAAACTGCCACCTAGATGGGGATGCTCCTCTATCAAAAGCACTTTTAGCCCCTGCTCGGCAGCAGCGATCGCCCCGGCTAGTCCTGCCGGACCACCGCCAACGGTGACAAAATCACAAAAGGCATAATCCTTTGCTGAGTGGGGCGAGTGGCCCTTCGGGTTGACTCGGCCGAGTCCTGCGATTTTTCGAATCTGCTTTTCATAAAAGGAAAACAATAGCCGAGGCGTGTGAAACGCTTTGTAATAAAAACCGACCGGCATGAAGCGTCCGAAGTGGTCGGTAATCCTGAGCCAATCCCGCTCCAGACTACCAGCCGTGTTGACTGCCCGAACATCGAGTTCCGGATCAATGGGCAACAGGTCGCCACGGAGATTTGTCCGCTCTCCATCTTCGACCATCGCATTCACATCATGTCCGGCAAGGCTGTAAATTCCCCGTGGCCGGTGGTATTTGAAACTCCGGCCCAGAAGCCGCACGCCGTTGGCCCAGAGCGCGCTTGAGAGCACATCGCCCAAAAAACCTTCGTGCGTTTTTCCTTCGAAACGAAAGCGGACCGACTGTGAGCGGTCGATCCATTCTCCATCACATTCTGGCAGGCGGTTAAGCATCGCTCTCCCGTCCACCATACAGGTATGTACGGATACATTCATCGCTCTGGCAATCGCGCTCGGCGATGAACCAGGTGCCGCTCGGCGTGTGATACCACCACTCGGACTGGATGCCTGGTTCGCCACTACGATTAAATACGTAGTCTGCCCACTCCGCATCACTCACTTGAGAACCTACAGGCATTTCGCGAACCTGACCACCGAAATGGAACTCCTGCAGTGGTCGCGGGCCATTGATCGGACAGTGGATAATCTTCATCGGTCTTTAATGCCCTACTGAGGCAGCTCCTTTTTCACCGACCAATTGCCAACGACTGAATCGCGAAAGGTTGAAAGGTTTGATCAGTTCATGATCGTTATCCTCGGCCAGCGTGGCAGCCATTGTTTTGCCACTGATCGGGGTCGCTTTAAATCCCCAGGTACCCCAACCAGCATCGATATAAAAACCGTCAATTGGAGTCGTACCCATGATGGGTGAGAAATCGGGGGTCATGTCAGAGAGCCCCGCCCACTGGCGCATGATCTTAATATCGCCCAACATCGGGAAGAGATCGACAAGGTGACCACTAACGCCCTCAGTGAAATCCAACGTGGACCGCATCGAAATCAACTCATAGGGATCGAGAGAAGCGCCAGCGACCAGTTCGCCACGGGAGGACTGACTCACATAGAGATGCAAGCTCGCCGATACGACGATTTTGTCCAGCCACGGCTTGAGCGGTTCGCTCACCGCGGCCTGCAGTGGATGGACCGTCAGCGGCGTACGCAGCCCCACCATGGGAGTGATCGCCGTCGTCCAGCCGGCAACCGCCGAGAGGACTTTTCTGGTTTTGATAAAACCTTTGTCCGTATGGACTCCGACGACGGCATTATCGCGCATTTCAATGTCGGTCACTTCTGTCTGCTGATGGATCTCCACACCAGCACGGTCGGCACCCCGGGCATATCCCCAGGCAACCGCATCATGCCGGGCAACCGCACCGGGGGGATGATAGAGGGCACCGTGGATCGACGGCAAATGACCGCCACATTGCAAATCAATCTCCGGAACCAAACGCTTAACCTCAGAAGGACCGATCACCTCACTATCGATGCCGAGATGCTTGTTCACTTCGGCACGCCACCGCTGGGTCCGCAGAGATGCGGGTGAATGGGCCAGGGTAAAATGGCCCCGCTCGCTGTAAAATAAGTTGAGATCCAATTCGCGCGAGAGGTCCTGGAATAAATCGATGCTGGCCTGATAAAATCGGGCGCCTTCGTTCGTGAGATAATTGGAGCGGACAATCGCTGTATTACGACCGGTCCCCCCACCGCCGATATACCCTTTTTCGATGACGGCAACGTTCGTAATACCGTGGTCCCGGGCCAGATAGTAAGCAGCCCCCAGACCATGACCACCCCCGCCAATGATGACAACATCGTATGCATCTTTGAGTTGCGCAGGTGTATGGAACATCCGGGGCTCCGGGTGTTCCTTACTAACGCCAAATTTGAGCAAACGGTGGGGCATGGGGCCGGTGAAACCGGGAAATGAAATAGAGAGAGAAGGGTCGCGAAAAAACGGGGGTGATAGATTGTTTAGAAAAACGTCAGGTATTGATCGATTTCCCAAGGGGTAACCTGTCCTGCATAGGTCTCGTATTCGCGGGTTTTCAAATCAATAAACTCTTCGGCAATCACTCCTAAAGCACCGCACACGACTTCGTCGTCACGGAGTTCGGCAATCGCCTCCGGGAGAGACTGGGGCAAAATTTTAGTTCCCTCGGCGGCAATTTCTGCCAGCGTTCGTTCGTACATGTTGCCCAAGTTGGGCTCGCCCGGTTCTCGCTTGTTGGCAATACCATCCATCCCAGCGGCCACATAAGCGGCCAGGGCAAGATAGGGATTGCAACCCGCGGAAACCGTACGATCTTCAAAGTGGCCGGGACCTGCCGTACGGATCATCTGTGTGCGATTGTTGTCGCCGTAGCTGATGAAGGCGGGGGTCCAGGTATAACCGCTGCGACTCGACTGAAGCCCCGCACCCAATTTGAGCCGCTTGTAGCAATTGACTGTTGGACTCGTTACTGCACATAGCGCGCGCGCGTGATGCAAAACACCGCCAATAAAATGGTAGGCCAACTTCGAACAGCCCAAGCCCCGTTTGTCGGATGAATCTTCAAACACACCTTCACCCGTCTCTCCATCCGCGAGATGAAAATGGACATGTAGACCGCTACCGGTCTGATCCGAAAACGGTTTGGCCATATGGGTGGCAATGGCGCAATACTTTTTGGCAATTTGGGATGTTGCCATCTTAAAGAACGTGATCCGGTCCGCAGTCACCAGGGCGTCCTGATAATCAAAGTTTATTTCATACTGGCCGTTCGCATCTTCGTGATCGGTCTGGTAAACGCCCCAACCAAGACCGTTCAACGAACGGGTCAACTCCTGAAGATAATCCATCGCCGGTGCCATTGAACGATAGTCGTAACACGGCTTGATCAGGGTATCTGCCAAATCGGGATTCCAGGGTTGGATTCTCCCATCCGCATCGCGGGTTACAAGAAAATGTTCCGGCTCCATGCCAACGTTAAATAGATAACCCTGCTCACGAACCTGGCCCAATACCCGCTTCAGGTTGGTCCGCGGACAGAATGGATGCGAATCTCCATCCACAAAAAGATCGGCGGCAAAACGGGCCGTATTGGGCATCCAGGGCAGCGGTGTGTAACTCTCCAGGTCGATCCGCGCAAGCATGTCGTGCGAATGGGGTCCCTGCCCGACGCCCCAGACAGCAGCTCCAGCAAAACCGGCACCGTCGTCGATCATGTCATCAAAACTGTCGACCGGGACCATTTTTACCTTGGCCGTTCCGTGAATATCTACAAATTGGGCGAGAATAAACTCGACCCCATCTTTTGCCATCTGCTTGCGGATCTGTTCGCGCTCAGCCATCAATTCGATTCCTGCATAAAATTTGGTTTGTTTAAATGAATCCAACACTTCTCGGTCTGAAAAAACTCTATCGATCCGACTCGCCCAGCAAGCCCCATCATTCTCCCTTTTGTCCCGGAATCCAATCGGTCCCGGCGAGCGGTACCCTCGCCATCGCAGCCGCTTCGACACTCAGGGCGACCAAATCTTCCGGCTCGAGGTTGTGGATGTGACTTTTGCCGCAGGCCCTGGCAATTGTTTGCGCTTCAAGTGCCATCACCTTTAAATAATTAGCCAGTCGACGACCGCCAACCCCGGGATCAAGACGCCTTGTCCGCTCCGGATCCTGGGTGGTGATCCCCGCCGGATCGGTCCCCTCATGCCAATCGTCGTAGGCACCGGCAGTCGTCCCCAACTTGTTGTATTCTGATTCCCATTGTGGGTCATTGTCTCCGATGGCCACCAGTGCGGCGGTGCCGATCGAAACCGCATCGGCGCCAAGTGCGATCGCTTTGGCGACATCTGCCCCATTGCGGATACCTCCGGAAAGGACGAGTTGGACCTTGTGGTGCATGCCCAACTCCTGCAGCGCCTCAACGGCAGGCCGAATGCAGGCAATGGTCGGCTGGCCGACGTGTTCGATAAAAACCTCCTGCGTCGCCGCCGTAGCACCTTCCATCCCGTCGAGGACCACGACATCGGCGCCCGCCTTAACCGCCAGAGCGGTATCGTAGTAGGGTCGCGCACCTCCAACCTTGATGTAAATCGGTTTTTCCCAATCGGTGATTTCCCGAAGTTCGAGAATCTTGATCGCCAGATCATCCGGGCCGGTCCAGTCTGGATGGCGGCAGGCAGATCTCTGGTCGATACCTGGTGGCAGCGTTCGCATCTCCGCCACACGCTCGGAGATTTTTTGGCCCAGGAGCATGCCGCCACCGCCCGGCTTGGCACCCTGCCCGACCACAATTTCAATTGCATCTGCTTTGCGCAGGTCATCCGGGTTCATCCCGTAACGGGAAGGCAGATACTGATACACCAGCAACTTCGAGTGTTCCCGCTCTTCGGGTGTCATGCCACCATCCCCGGTGGTGGTCGATGTGCCAGCCAAGGTCGCCCCCCGACCGAGCGACTCTTTGGCCGGGCCGCTGAGCGAACCGAAACTCATGCCCGCGATCGTAATCGGTATTTTCAACTCCAGTGGCTTGCTGGCAAAACGATCACCCAGCACGACACCGGTGGCACACTTTTCTCGATATCCCTCCAACGGATATCGGGACATGGAAGCTCCCATAAAGAGGAGTTCATCAAAACTGGGAACTTTTCGCTTGGTACCGCCGCCGCGGATATCGTAAATCCCGGTTTCCGCCGCGCGGCGGATCTCCGAAAGTGTGTAGTCGTCAAATCGCGAGGACTTACGCGGTGTGGTGGATGGATTGGTATACGTCACGTTTATTCCAAATGTCCTACAGATAATAGCCTGTTAATAGGCATCGGATCGATCAACGTCAAAATGATATAGTTCTCGTGCCGAACCATAGCGGGTAAAGTCACTCGCTGTCACATCAGAGATGCCGGCACGGGTTAACAGACTCTCGAGCAATGCGATATGTTCTTTGCGCATCTCCTTTTCAATGCAGTCGGCTCCAAGACTCTTGACTTGGCCGAGTACGAACAGTCGTGCCTCGTAAATGGAGTCGCCCAGCGAATCTCCCGCATCACCGAGCACGACCAGATTTCCGGCCTGCGCCAAAAAAGCAGACATATGTCCGACATTGCCCCGCACGAGTATGTCGATCCCTTTCATCGATATTCCGCAACGGGAGGAGGCGTTGCCGTTGATCACCAACAAACCGCCCCTTCCGGTCGCACCGGCATACTGACTGGCATTGCCCGAGACGGAGATCATGCCCGACATCATATTCTCACCAAGGCCGGGGCCTGCCGAGCCCTCGATGCGAATCGTACCAGACTGGTTCATGCCACCGCAGTAATAACCGACATTTCCTCGAACGGTGATATCCAGCGGCGCATCAACACCGACTGCTACCGCATGGCTTCCCCGCGAATTCAATATTTCCCACTGCTTCTCAGCTGTCCCTCCTTCTCGAACAATGGCCGCCTGCCTGTGAAGTTCGGCATTCAATTCACGCAGTGGGCGATCGGCGAGGTCAAAAGTAGCCATCTTTCAATGCTCCCAGAAATAGACCATTGCCGGCTCCGGTTCCCAAACGGTCGCCTGCTTAATACGGGGCAGGTCTGCAAGGGCACGGTATTCCGAACCAAAGGCTACATAATCGTCTGTTTCCGCAAGCACCGCAGGCTTACAGGCAATCGGATCGCGCAATACGCCAAAACCATTGCGCGTACTGACTACAAATGTGTAAAAGCCATCCAAATCTTCCAAGGCACCCTCTAAGGCGTCGCCCAGCGAGACTCCACAGTCGATTCGCGAGGAAAGATAGGCAGCGGCAACCTCGGTATCGTTCTCTGTCTCGAAGTGAATTCCTGCCCGCCGCAATTGACGACGTAGATTATTGTGGTTGGAAAGCGATCCGTTATGCACCAAGCATTGATCAGGCCCTGTGGAAAAGGGATGGGCGCCGAGTGTCGTCACAGCCGATTCGGTCGCCATCCGCGTATGCCCGATTCCATGACTGCCTGACATCCGATCAAGACCAAAACGATGCACCACCTCGGCAGGAGGGCCAACCTCTTTGTACATTTCAACTGCTTCACCCGAACTCATAATCCGCAAACCAGAAAACTGTTCTTTGATAGCCTGTTTCACAAACTGGACATCGCCACTTTCAACGGAAAGAACGGCATGGGTATCGTTAATCTCAATCTGGAACTCTTTGCCTAGCTGGGAAACTAATTGATTAGAAAGAGCAGAAAAATCATCGGCCGGATTTGCGGACTGCACCGTAATCTTGCTTCTTCCAGAATCTGATTGGCCGTAGATCGCAATGCCCGCGCTATCTGGACCTCGATCGCTCATGGTAATGAGCATTTCAGATAAGCGTGCACCGAGCTCGGGACGCAGCGATGGATTTTTCAAAAATAGACCGACGATGCCACACACGTTGCGCGCTCCACTCCCGCTAAAAATCGACTATGACCTGCCGCTGGGAAGGAGCAAATTATAAATGGGCGCTTATGAGTAAGACAATAGGCCGGAGGCATCTACTGCGGGGCGGGAAAGGGCCAGTGGGGCTTCTCTGAAGCAATTAGCGCAAAAAAACGGCACCCGCTAATCTACCCCGCGTGTGCCGTTTACGTATTTGTTCGTCGGTGATTTTCCTGAGGAACTATTCGTCCAGGATGCCTTCCTCTGCTCTTCGAACCCCCTGGGCCGCAGCCTCATTGGCTAGAGGAAATTCCGGTCCTGGAGGAAAGTATTGCACATCGTCATCTAAATAATATGGACTCGGTAGCGTCTGGCCACCAACATTCACCTGACAGCCTGTGCTGAACAACAACGCAGCGAGTATGCCGACACAGGCAATCTGCTTGAAGAGCGATAGAGAATGGTTGCACTCGCTCATCGATTCTTCTCCTCCACTAAAACTCATTCTCTCGGTGACGGTG
>JABABY010000049.1 GCA_014237955.1 Planctomycetota bacterium | reverse complement strand
CGCAGCTGAAAAATGAATTAGGCGTATGATTCTAACGGCCACAATTTTGTTTGCAACGCCGTCAAACCAAAGGAAAATGGCCATACGCGGTGAGGATCGATTTTTGCCCCTCCAAACGCAGAAAAGTTCCTCACGTGCTCAAAATGAAAGCGACCAAACACGGGCTTATTTTTCCGCCAGTAATTCTCGAATGCGGGGTTCGAGGTTATCAAGCGGCTCGCCCTCTTTACCGTCTTCAAAAAGAGGGCTAAAGCGAAATCTCAGTTTTCCCTGACGGTCGTAGAGTGTGAAGTAGGGGATGGCATCGGGGATCTCAAAGGCCTCGACGACGTCCTCGACATCGGGATAGTTGCTGATAAGGTTGTCGAATGTGGCGCCGCTCTGGGAGAGAAACTCGCGGGCTCTTTGTTTGTCGGAGAGCTGGTCAAGGCTCATAGAGACAACCGCAAGTCCCTGGCTATGCCATTGCCGGTAGAGGCTCACCGTATGAGGAAACAGGGTCCGGCAGGGCGGACACGTTGTGGCCCAGAAGTCGACCAGGACCACCTCACCCGCATGCTCGGAGATCACACGATCAAAGCCGGCCCGATCGACGGGCTCGATGGTGATTTGGGAGGTGCAGCCAAGGGCCAGCATCCCTATCAGGAGACTTGCTGGAAGCGATAGCACATTAGGTCGCATGATGGTTGTCCTCAAAAAATTAGGCGGGCCGGTGGTGAGGAGGGGTTTTTGTGTTCTTCTCCGTTAGTTTCTTCTATACCGATTTAGTTGTCCACGGCCTGTTGCTCATAGACCGTGCGATAGTAGTCAATGCTTTTAGCAATACCCTCTTCAAAAGCAACTTGTGGTTCGTAGCCCAATTGTTGGCGTGCGGCAGAGATGTCAGCAAGACTCTCGAGAATATCGCCGGGTCGCGGGTCAGCGAACTCTGGCTTTACATCGGTGCCCAGATATTTATTGAGTACCGAAAGCATCTCCAACAGCGTCACGCTACGACCGGCAGCGAGATTGAAGCTTTGGCCGGCCACGCCTTCGGAATCGGCGGCAAGAAGATTTCCATGCACCACGTTCTCAATGAAGGTGAAATCGCGAGATTGCAATCCATTGCCAAAAATCACCGGCTGCCGATTTTCAAGGATGGCGGTGATGAACAGCGGGATCACTGCAGAATAAGGACTATCCGGATCTTGTCTTGGGCCAAAGACGTTGAAATATCGCAAGGCAACCGTCTCGAATCCGTAGGTGGCAGTGAATGCGTGGCAATAGTATTCTGCGGCAAGCTTGGCGGCACCATAGGGGGAAATGGGATCGGGTACATCGGTTTCCCTTTTTGAACTGTTTGGTTTGTCTCCATAGAGACTGCTTGAAGCGGCATAGACCAATCGCCGCACCCCGGCTCGGCGGGCAGTATCGAGCAGAGTAACGGTTCCGGTCACGCAGGCCGCATTCGTATCCAGCGGCGCTTCGACGCTCCGCGGTACGGATGCCAGCGCCGCTTGGTGGAACACGCAATCGATCCCTTCGACCGCTTGGGCCACAGTATCAGCATCGAGCAAATCCCCTTCAATGAACTCGACAGAATCGGCGATATGCGCCAGATTGCTCCGATGGCCGGTACTCAGATTATCCAAAACGCGAACTCGGTCGCCTCGATCAACTAGGGCCGTTGCAATGTGGGAACCGATAAATCCAGCACCCCCGGTGACAAGAAAAGTACGCATTCGCAGGATTTCCTTCAGATGGATTTGTCTTGAGAAACGATGTCTTTGAGGGGATTGGGGCCAATCACCGTGGAGGACGCAGTCTCTACAAGTCTACGTGGGGGATGGGTCTTTGTCATCCCAGGCCAGAAAGGATCTGTGGCGATGCACCCATTTGTCGCAGTGGAGGGATGCCCCGGAAAAGGTTTAGGAGCAAAAAGAATTGGTCACCACTCGATTGTTTCCATTCAGGCGGTCTTTGTGGCAGGGAATGTCGTGATACAGCCAACGGGTGTTCCACCCCATCTCATAATTTGACAATGAGTGTTTTTGGCCCAACTTGTCGATGTCAGAGAAAGCCGCAGCAGAAATAGCGTTCCTCCGGAAACAAGTGTAAGCTGATGGAGGGTTTCTCGATTCACACTGCCACCATCGATAACAATCAAGCCAAAATGCAAATTCATCGGATCCAACTGGCTTTGAAAATCGGATTTTAAGATGGATGATTTTTCCGATGAGGGTGACATCAGGCAGAGGCCAGGCTGGTTCGTCTGTGTGATCGAGCTTTGCCAGTCGCTGTTGGAGCTTGTAGGTTGTTTTGTTGTTAGCCGACCAAAACCCTGGAAATGTTTTTTGAGTCGCCCGCCACTGGCGTCGATTGCAAGGACCGGGTCTTCACTTATTTCAGCCAGAGTGAACAGCAATTGTCCTAGAATTTCGACCGTATCGGGATATCCATCCTCAGAGAGCAACAGTAGCGGGGCTGCCGTTTTGGGAAGGTGTGCAAGCAGGTTGTAGCACGTGCGGTGATACTCATCTTTCGGTGCAGGTGCAGACAGAACCTGCGGTGGTTCACCGAATCGATCGAGAGGCGCATCAGCAGCAGGTTCTGCGGAACGATCAACGGGCGATTTGAGTGCGGCTTCGATGCCCATCTGCTCGCCACA
Organism: Planctomycetota bacterium; assembly: GCA_014237955.1. Taxonomy (GTDB): domain Bacteria; phylum Planctomycetota; class Planctomycetia; order Pirellulales; family UBA7805; genus UBA7805. The sequence continues at coordinate 8,409 of JABABY010000049.1, read as the reverse complement.
GAGTCGAGATTCTTCCGAGAGGCTTAGCGGCTCGGGTTCCACAGGCAAAGTGTCCGTTAGTTCTTTTGCGCTGCCGGTATCGGCAAACGCCGCAGCCGCGGTTTCTACCTGTTTGAGTACGTCATTGAGTTGGGTCATTGCGAATATCCACTCTCCGCTGACAACTGCGAAGTGTCTGGAGTGTTGCAGTTGTAGAGTTTGGCCAACAATTCCCGATAGTCACGTTGTCGTACCGGAATCATGGGATGTTCTCGGATCCCGGACCATGGTTTTTTCTCTGCGGGAGGTTGTGGAGAAAGCTTCTCTGCCAATATGGGTCTTTCGGCTCTCTCTTCAGGCAATGACCCGGAGACATCGGTCGCATGAAACGGATCGCTCGATTGCACCCGATCGGTTGTTGTTGCATCCAATGATTCGTTTGGGCAGCTTGCAATCCCTTCCAGGGTCCGATCAACAAGGTCCAATCTGCCCTCGGGCGTGATTTGTATGATATTGTTGGCCTCCACACCTACGAATTGGTCGATCGTGATCTTTTCGGAGCAAGGTACTTCGCTGTGCGGGGTCGCTTCGGCTGCGTCTGCCAATGGTTCGGTCTGTTCGAAAGCAGCATGCTCATCAGACTCTATCGGCGTGACGGTTTTGACGCCCATAGTAGGATCCACACACGATTCGGTTTCAGTATCCAATTCGGTGCTTGGGAAAGTGTCTAGGGGAGTGTCGGTAATTTCAATTGTCGCACTTTCACCGACCGTGCCGTCAATTTGCCCGGTATCTGTTTCCATTTCTGCGACCGCGACAGAATCTCCATCAAGGCTGCCAAACTCGATAACGGCTGTGTGGGTCTCTGAATTTTGATCCTCGATTGAAGCGATGGTGTCTCTGCCGGTCGGTAGCGGCAGCTGCTGTAAATCGGCCCAGGCAGTATCGATTTCGCTTTCTGCTAGCTGCCTGCAAGATGCGCTGGCCGCTAACACTAACGCCTGGTCGCAAAGTTGGTTGATCAATCGTGGACAGCCATTCGCATGTCGGTGGATTGCCCGCAGTGCGGTTTCATCCCACACTTGGTCGGGATCTGCTCCAGCGCCTGCCGTTTGTGCTCGTACATATTCACTCGATTCATTTGCGGTAAATGGTTCGAGATAACAGCGGGCAGCAATCCGTTGATTGAAAGAAGCCATTCTTGGTTGTGCAAAGCGCTCTTCGAGTACCGGCCCGCCTGCCATGATCAAACGGATCCGGGGATTTCCATTCCGCACCATATTGGTAAGCAGTCGCAATTCTTCAAATAAACGAGGCGGTAGCGTATGGGCTTCGTCGGCGATGAGTAAAATGCCGTTTGGATGGGACCCTTCCGGATGCAGGTGGTCAATCAGCGAGAGTCGCAATTCGCCTTCTTGAAGGCGGAGATGGGGGGCTCCTAATTGATGCAGCAGTGCTTGGAGAAGTTCTTTGCAAGTGGTTAATCGCAGATTGGCCAAGAGCAGCGGAGTGAACGGGCCAGAAAAATGTTCTGCCAATACCTCACATAGAAGGGTCTTTCCCATGCCGGTTGCCCCGATGAGGAGTCCGCATCCCTCGGCCCGTTCGATACAGCGAGTGAGTTTGCACCTCGCACTTTCAATGGCTGTAGCAGGAAAATAAAGACTAGTTTGTGGCACAGCACGAAAAGGCCGTGAGGAAAATTCAAAAAAAGACTCGTACATCATTTAGCTCCATGGGAGTTTTACGAGGTAGCGCACAGCGTCAGCTAACGCGGCGACAGGTTGTCTGAGAAAATGATTGGCAAAACTTTTATCGACGGCAGATGCCAAAAGAACGGCAAGGAGCATCCCGCACAGAATCCATTCACTGACCGATAATAAGACGCCAAAGAATAGTGATTTTGCCGCTGGCGGACGTTGCTCCCGTGGATTCGATTCAGGAACGGTTCCTAGTAGCGGTACTTTCCAGAAGGTTTTGGCCATCTGGTTGGTCTCGATGGTGGCAGTTCGGCCTCTACTGCATGCGGCGCAAATTGCGGCTATCACACCTACAAGACTAGCCGAAAGAATCGTGGCTGGAGGGGTGGTGCGGTATGTTCTTTCGGTACTCGAGGCCGGAACCATGTGCCAGGCGGTTTCCCCAATCGCAATCTCTTTGGCAAAGGCACGATTCTCGAATCGCTCACGAGTCAGCCAGTTGCCAAGATGATTGACAAAAGCAATGGAGGTATCTGGGTTGTTGCTGGTGAATGAAAGAGAAAAGTTCGCAAAGAGAGGTGTGGAATCGGGCTGCATTTGAAGATCAACTTGGTTTTTTAAATGTGTCACATCAAGACTCTTTGCGCCCGGGATGCCGTCCCGACACAAATCGGCGGCGGTCTGCTCGAGGGGAAGCGCGCGACAAATTGTCTGTTGCAGACGCAGACCATCAGACCAGGGATTTTGTCGGTTGCTGCAAACGGCCGTTAATTCTGCGACGGCAACAAACTGTTCCGAATGCCATCTGCTGAAGGCCAGCACCAGAAGGAACGTTGCCAAACCGAGAGTTGTGGCAATATATCTGCCGCTCCGCTTCGGACAATGTTTGCCCGGAAGATGCCCCATCATTTTTGATCGGCTGGCAGTCATAGAGTGTTTGTGCTGGAAGGTCCGAAGGGATCGCTAAAAACAGAAAAACTTATCCTCCATCGTTCGACATCGACCTGACTAGAACGCAACTTGAGAGCGAACAGACGGTCTTGAAAGCTAGCACTGCCTGCTTGGAAAGAGAGTCAATGTGCGTTAGCTGCGCACTTGGAATTGGGTCTTTTCAGCCCTATAATCCGACCTGAAAATAGTTTGTAAAACTCGGTCCATCAGGTAAGGCATAACGCGAGTGTTCCAAATCAAAATTTGTGGTGTCCGCGATGTATCCGATGCCCAGAGTGTGGCTGCGGCGGGTGCCGACGCGGTCGGTCTCAATTTCTATCCCGAGAGTTGCCGCTACATATCGATCGATACTGCAGAAGAAATTGTAGCGAGCCTGCCGAGCGGTTTGGCCCGTGTGGGGCTTTTCGTTAACGCTACGGATGACGAAATCTGCCAGCGCTTTGATCAGTTGGGGCTCGATTTTATCCAGTTGCACGGTGATGAACCGCCTGAATTTCTTTTGAGTTTGGGGGGACGACCGGTGATCCGGGCCTTTCGGCTAGGACCGGGCGGTCTGAGGCCAATGGTTGACTATCTCGATGCCTGTCGGCTGCCGGAGGTTAATTTGCAGGCACTTCTTATCGATGCTAATCATGAATCGGCCTATGGAGGGAGCGGCATGGTGGCGGATTGGGATCGCTTGCAATCGGAGCGAGAACTTCTTGCGGGACTGCCGTTCATTCTTGCCGGGGGACTGACCGCGGAGAATGTTGCTGAGGCGGTAGGCCGTGTTTGTCCCGCTGCGGTCGACACCGCTAGCGGTGTCGAAAAAAGCCCCGGCAGAAAAGATCCGGAGATGGTGCGGGACTTTGTCACGGCGGCACGACTCGCATTGAAATCCGCCACTAAAGGACATTAGTGGTTGGCGCCTCCTGGTCTGTTGCCTATTAAAGACGTAACTGAGGGACAAAACAGGCTTGAATTACGGAAGGATTAAACCTTATCATGAGTGGTGTCTTGCCAGCACCAATCTCCCTTGGAGATTTTATCTGCTGAGGATTTTGCCACAGCTGGCAGTCGTTAATTTGCCCGGGTTTAGTATACATATGTATAGCATTGGAGTTTGCTGTGTCGCAGGTTGAAACAAACGCGTTGTCGCACAAGGTTGTCGATTGTTCCCCGGAGGAGTTTCAGAATTTGGCGGATTGGGGCCGTAAAGAGATCGCCCTTGCCGAAAATGAAATGCCGGGTTTGATGGCGCTGCGAAAAAAATATGGCGAGACAAAGCCGCTGCAGGGGGCGCGGATTGCCGGTTGCCTCCACATGACTATCCAGACGGCGGTACTCATTGAGACCCTACTCGAGTTAGGGGCAGAGGTCACTTGGAGCAGCTGCAATATTTTTTCGACACAAGATCATGCTGCAGTGGCAATCGCTGCGGCCGGCATCCAGGTATTTGCCTGGAAGGGGATGACGGAGGAAGAGTTCGATTGGTGTATTGAACAGACTCTTGTGTTTCCCTCGGGCAAACCTCTGAACATGATACTCGACGATGGCGGCGATTTGACGGCGATGGTCCACCAGCGTTTCCCCCAGTATCTTGCCGAGATCAAAGGGCTGTCTGAGGAGACAACGACCGGCATCAAAGCCCTCTATAAAATGCATCAGGCGGGCGCGCTTAAGGTCCCGGCGATCAATGTCAATGACTCGGTCACCAAGAGCAAATTTGACAACCTCTATGGTTGTCGGGAATCGCTCGCAGACGGCATCAAACGAGCTACGGATGTAATGGTCGCCGGCAAAGTTGTGGTCGTGGCGGGTTATGGTGATGTCGGCAAAGGTTGTGCCCATTCGATGCAGCGGTACGGTGCCCGTGTGATCGTGACCGAAATCGATCCGATCAATGCACTGCAGGCGGCGATGGAAGGTTTTGAAGTGACCACTATGGATGAGGCGGCCTCGCAGGGAAATATTTTTGTGACAACCACCGGCAACCGCGATATCATCACCGGAGCCCATATGCAGGTGATGAAAAATGATGCTATCGTTTGCAATATTGGCCACTTCGATCTTGAAATCGATATGGCCTGGCTCAATGGCCAGGAGGATGTCGAGTTGGTGGAGATCAAGCCCCAGGTGGATCGTTACACGTTCCCCGATGGCCACTCCATTCTGGTGCTCGCGCAAGGGCGTCTGGTGAACCTTGGTTGTGCAACCGGCCACCCCTCTTTTGTGATGTCAAATTCGTTCACCAACCAGGTTCTTGCTCAAATCGCGCTTTGGATGGAATCGGAGAAGTACGATATTGGCATCCATGTGCTTCCCAAAAAACTTGATGAGGAGGTGGCCCGTCTGCATCTGGAGCAATTGGGGGTCAAGCTCACCAAATTGACGCCCGAGCAGGCGGAGTACATCAACGTAACGGTCGAAGGTCCATTCAAGCCGGAATATTATCGCTACTAATGGCGATCCGGTATCGATTTGCCAGCCGGGGGTTTGACAACAAAACGGGGCTTCGGGATAACAACCCGCAGCTTCGTTTTTTGTTGGTTTACCCTTCCCGGTGGAGTACCGGGCCCAGTCGGCCAGCCATTTAAGGTGGATGGCTCTCTGTTTCTTTGCCCCCCCAATTATGAAAAGATCATGCCTAAAATTGAAGCCTTTGCCGGACTCCGCTACGACCTCGGCCACGTTGGTGCATTGAGCAATGTCGTGGCTCCCCCTTACGACGTGATCGATCCTGCGATGCAGGATAGGCTTTACAAAAAACACCCGGCCAATGTTGTCCGGTTGATTCTCAACCGCACTGAACCGGGTGATGATGAGCAGGAAAATAACTACGCCCGCGCGGCACGCTTTCTCCGCAATTGGCAGCAGGAAGGAGTCCTTTTTCAGGAGTCGGACCCGGCCGTCTATGTCTACCACCAAATTTTTGAACAGGAGGGTCATTCCTTGGTCCGGCGGGGTTTCATGGCCTGCTGTGGGCTCGAACGGTTTGGAGAGGGGAATATCTATCCGCACGAAGAGACGATGCCCGGTCCGAAAGCAGATCGCCTGAAACTGACCCACGCCTGTGGGGCGAATCTGAGCCAGATCTTTGGCCTCTACCCGGACCCGGAGTCCGAGGTCCAGGAGATTTTGGAGGAGGCTGTCCGAGGCGAAAGTCCCCTTGAGGCGACCGACGAATTAGGAGTCATTCACAGGATTTGGCCGATTACCGATGTTGCCGTTCTGAGCCGGCTGACCGCGGCTATGGGTCCCAAGGCGATGTTTATTGCCGATGGCCACCACCGGTATGAAACGGCCTGTAATTATCGGGATGAGCTGGCCGCAGCGGGGAAACTGCGGCCCACAGATCCCGCCAATGGGGTTTTGATGATGTGTGTCGGGATGAATGATCCAGGTCTGATCGTCCAGCCTACACATCGCCTGTTCCAGGGTCTGCCCGAGCTGAGCGCTGAGGAGCTTGCCGAGAAGCTGGGCGACCATTTTTCGACGCAGGTTGTTGGTGAGGGGACCGGGTTGGCAGAAAGGGTCTGGGAGGAGATAGAGACGGAAAATAACCAGGGAACGATCGGATTATTTACGACCAAAGACCAACGGTGGACGCTGCTGCGGATTTCAGCCACCGGCTCGGAGCGGATGGCTCAACTGGCCCCGGACCATAGTTCCGACTGGCGGGAACTGGGGGTGAGTCTCCTGCATCGGCTTATCGTAGACGAACTTCTCAGCGCCGCCGGACACCCCAAGCCGGGCTACGTCCACACGGTTGCCAAACTGGTTCAGGGGCTCAACGAAAATAGTGAGCCGGGGGGTGCAGGCGAAATCAGTGAGCCGTACCGTTTGGCGGCCCTGGTGATGCCCGCGACGATCGAGCATATTCGGAAGATCAGCGAACATGGTGAGCGGATGCCCGCCAAAAGTACCTACTTCTATCCCAAGCTGCTTTCCGGGCTCGTGATTCACACCCACCATTAGTGCCGGGTAATTGAGTACCTTTCGGGCGAGCAGACAATGTGTCAAACCTGTTTTCCCTACGGCACATCTGTGGCGAGTCTATTGTCTTTGGAAAGATAGGTGTTTCACGTGAAACAGGTTACTTGCGTTGGAAGGGATATTGTTGGCTGCTTTGGTAATCTTCTGGGGGCTGTTGCTGTTTCCCAAAACGAGAGGGCAGCGTTCTGTGGTGGGAAGAATGTTGCAGCTACAGCGGTGCTGTCCAAAGGCTTTTTCTGTTTTTATCAGCCGCTGCCCTGTTCTGCCGTGGGTCTGGCCTCGACTCCCGCTCGCCAACTTTGCTAGACTCCGCGGCCGCGCTGCAGGTCCAGCAGGTTTTTTGGGGCCGATGCGTCGAAGCAACCGACGAAATTTTAGAGCGATGTGGCTGCAACAGGTGGCTAGGATGCCGCCCGGGTGGAAAACGTACAAGGAGGTACGGTGGAATGACAAAACCTGAAAAGAAGCCGACCGAACGAAGGCTTGGTCGCGGCCTCGAAGCCTTGCTCGGCCAGCCCGGTGTTCCCGCCCAGGCGTCCGAAAAGGTTCTGCAGCCCCAGTCGATTCCTGCCGAGACAGCGGCAGATGGGCATCTTATTAGTCTCAACGTCTACGAAGTCGATACCAATCCCTACCAGCCCCGTACCGAGTTTGACGAGGATGAGATTGCCTCGCTCGCCGAAAGCTTGGGGGATCATGGCCTTTTACAGCCGATTGTCGTCCGGCGCGATGGGAATCGCTACCAGCTTATTTCTGGGGAACGCCGCTGGCGTGCAGCGATCCGAGCGGGTTGGTCGGAGGTGCCGGCGACGGTTCGAGAGGCGGACGACCAGCAAGTCGCAGAAATGACGATCGTCGAGAACTTGCAACGCAAGGATCTCGGTCCTCTCGAGAAAGCGGCCTCTTTTCGCCAATATCTCGATCGTTTTAATGCCTCGCAAGAGGAATTGGCACAGCGGCTCTCAATCGACCGGTCTACCGTCGCTAATCTAATTCGCCTGCTGGAATTGCCGGGATCGGTACAGCAGTTGATTCGGGATGGCTCGTTGTCAGCCGGGCATGGCCGAGCCTTGTTGCCGCTCGGTGAGGAGCGTGAGCAGATTGCCGTGGCCACGCGGGTTCACAAAGAGCAGTTGAGTGTGCGGGCTACTGAACGCTTGATTGCGGAGTTGATTCGTGATGCGGATGAGCCGCTCCAACTTGCCGATGGCAAAAAACGATCCAAGCCTTCCGGTGCCAAGAGCCAGCACATAACCTCCCTCGAGCAACAACTTCGCGTTGCACTCGGGACTGCCGTCGATATCCAGCAAGTATCTAAAGGCCGTGGCACGATTACCATCCACTTCACTAGCTCCGAAGAGTTCGACCGGCTGCATACGGACTTGTGCGGTCGGGACGGACGCGCTGCGAAGGCCGGCTGAGCAGTGCCGCCCTATAGTATACATAAGAACACTATGTGTCTGGCGGTGATCATTGAATTTTCCGGTTTGCGGCGATAGGATTGGACCGTCGCAGTCGAGGTCATTCACATATTCGGGGCGTGGCGCAGCCTGGCTAGCGCACCTGCTTTGGGAGCAGGGGGTCGGAGGTTCGAATCCTCTCGCCCCGACCATTTAAAACAATGGGTTACGGTTTAGGCCGTAGCCCATTTTTTGTTGTGGGTAACACTATGGGTAACAAATGAAGGGCAAATTGGATTAAATCTTCCTCTACCTGTAATAGAATAGTTCATATCTACACCGCCGCCACCATTTTTTTGGTAAGCCTCGATTTTGATTAGCGAATGATCCAATTACTGATTTAA
>JABABY010000048.1 GCA_014237955.1 Planctomycetota bacterium | reverse complement strand
CCAATGGTGTGCTTACATTGAATGACGCCGAAACTCAATTATCGTTCCAGCATGATGAGGGGACCCACGAACTTGCAGTCGTTCACCGAGCAACAGCGACGTTGCCCGACTTTACTCGCTATTACGATGCATCGTTGATGAACCCCAAAGTACTGATTGGTGTTTTCTTGGGAGCAATGGCAACCTTTGTCTTCTGCGCAATGACGATGAAAGCGGTGGGTCGTGCTGCGAAAGGGATGGTGGAGGAGGTACGGCGCCAGTTCCGGGAAAATCCGGGGATCATGGACCGTACTGCAACACCCGATTATGCCGCACCGGTTGCAATTAGTACTGTTGCCGCCCAAAAAGAGATGATCTTGCCCTCGCTGCTTGGACTCGTCTTACCGTTGGTGGTCGGTCTACTTTTGGGTGTCGGCGGGGTCATGGGACTGCTGGTCGGCACATTGACCTGCGGATTCTGCGTCGCCATTTATATGTCGAATGCAGGAGGTGCCTGGGACAATGCCAAGAAGTATATCGAGGCGGGTGCCCACGGCGGCAAGGGCACCGAAGCCCACAAAGCGGCCGTTGTCGGCGATACCGTTGGCGATCCCTTCAAAGATACCAGCGGGCCTAGCCTAAATATCCTCATCAAGCTGATGAGCATGGTTAGTGTTGTGGCAGCCGGTTTGATCGTTCGCTATAGCCTGATGGCCCTTGGTATTTTCTAAGGCTCGGTTTTGTACATGGCAGATAATGGGTCAGGGCCTGGGTGGCCAGGGCTTGGCCCATTTAGCCTTATTATCGACGATGCAAAAAACGTCTGCCCAGAGCATCCCGCGGACTGGGAAACCGCCCCGGGGGTGGGAGACGCAGCCTGATAAACAGATTAAACTGAGATCGAAGATGGTGATTACCTCGTTTCTCTAACAGCATTTTTCTCAGTTTGACTGAAAAGACTCCCACCACCGCTGCGGAACTCTCCGACCCGCCGCGGAGCCTGCAATTGGCGCTGGCTGCCGCTCGCGTTGCTGCGGAAAACAATGGACACGACATTGTTGTGCTCGATATGCGCGAGCTGACAAAGATCTTCGACTACTTCGTGATTGCCACGGGGACAAGTCGACGGCAATTGCATGCCATTAGCGAGGAAATCGATCATAAGCTGGAAGATGATTTAGAAGACCGGCGCTCAGGTATTGAGGGCTATCGTGAAAGTCGCTGGATCCTCCTCGATTATGGCACTGTCGTCGTCCATCTGTTTGACTCTGAAATGAGAAAATTTTATGCCCTGGAAGACCTTTGGGCTGGGGCGGCGCACGTTGAACTGCCCGAAAATATTACAAGATTGCAAGCGGACTAATAAACATCACTGCATTTCTATTTTGATGTAGATACGTTTGTGGCAAACGCCACTTGGATTTTTGTACCGCGACCGCATAAAACCGTCTGAAGGATCCGGTCCTTTCGAGCACAAGCCGGCTTTTCCCGGCATCTAGCACGATGAACATTCTCTCCACAATTCGCGCGCGATTTCGACCGGCTCTCGAATCGGTCGATACAGGTGAGATCGAAAAATATCTTGAGATGATTAAGCCGAGTCAGGATCCCCAATTCGGTGATTATCAGGCCAATTGTGCAATGCCACTGGGTAAACAATTGGGCGAGTCGCCTCGCGAGGTCGCCTCACGTATCGTAGCGGCACTTGAACTTCAGGACATGTGTCACCAGATCGAGATTGCCGGGCCTGGATTTATTAACCTGACTCTCCGTCAGGATTTTCTGGCCGACCAAATTGCTGCGGCCCTTGAAGATGAGAGGATTGGTATTTTCCAGTGTGATGCTTCACGATCGTACGTGATCGATTTTTCAGCTCCAAATGTCGCAAAACCGATGCATGTAGGACATATTCGTTCGACGGTCATCGGAGATGCACTGGCAAAAATTCTTCGTTTTTGCGGGCATAGCGTCATTACCGACAACCACATAGGAGACTGGGGCACGCAGTTTGGCATGATTCTTTATGGTTATAAGCATTTCCTCAACGCGGAATCTTATGCCACGGAACCCGTGACGGAACTGGCGCGACTCTACCGACTTGTGCACCAATTGGTGCAGTACCGTACTGACTTAAAAAACATCCCACACCTAGAACATAAGATCCTTGCCCTCAGAGATTCGGCTGCGAACCCTAGGGCGCCACAGGGCAGCACTCAAAAAGAAGACAAAAGCACCAAAAAGGAATCACGAAGACTCGAAGCCCAAATCCGGCAGATCGAAGAGGATCTTCATCTGGCCAGGCAGCGGGTTATGGCGATTGAGAATGATACAGTCCTGGCGTCTCTCGCGGAGAAACACCCAGATGTGGATCGTGATATTCTCAGAGAAACGGCGCGACTGCATGGGGGCGATGAGACCAATCTGTCACTCTGGAAGCAATTCATCCCCGTGTGTCTCGAGGACATTGAGAGAATGTATCGTCGCCTTGGTATCGCTTTTGATCATACCTTGGGTGAAAGTTTTTATCAGGACCAACTTGCCGATACCGTAACCGGACTGCGACAGAAAGGACTCGCTACAGAAAGCGATGGTGCCATTTGTGTCTTTTCTGACGTTCATGATGTACCCATGATCATCCAGAAACAGGACGGGGCCTTTCTTTACGCGACAACCGATTTAGCAACGATCGATTACCGCCTAAAAACATTTCATCCTGATGTGATCCTGTATGTTGTAGACCATCGTCAAAGCTTGCACTTTGAACAACTTTTCGATGCGGTGGTTCGTGGTGGCTGTAATGGGGTGGAGCTGTGTCATGTAAAGTTTGGCACTGTCCTTGGAGAAGATGGACGACCCTTCAAAACCCGCTCCGGTTCCACGGTTGGCCTCGGTGGCCTGCTTGATGAGGCAATTCGGCGCGCGGGGCAAGTCGTTAGAGAAAACAACCCCGAACTGTGTGAGTCGGAGTGCGAATCTATTGCAGACACCGTTGGCATTGGTGCTCTAAAATATGCCGATCTGTCTCAAAATCGCGAAAGCGATTATGTCTTCAGCTATGACAAAATGTTGGCGCTCAACGGCAATACAGCAACATATATGCAATATGCCTATGCGCGCATTCAAAGCATCCTCTCGAAAGGAAATGCCAATATCGATGCCCTGTTAAAAGCAGGGACTCGACCACAACTGACACACCCAGCGGAGCGGGCCCTCGCTTTGGCAATTTTACGGTTTTCCGAAACCTTGGAACTGGTCATTGCCGACTATCGGCCAAACCATTTGACCGGATATTTGTTTGAGCAGGTCGCAAAACGTTTTTCGACTTTTTTTGATAGTTGCCCTGTGATTAAAGCCGACTCCAAAGAGGTTCGCAATGAACGGTTTCTCCTTTGTGACTTGACAGCACGAACCTTAAAGACAGGGCTCTCACTTCTCGGTATTGATGTCGTCGAAAAAATGTGAGCACACAAATACAAATCATATTAAAGAGAATCCACCACACATGCGAATTGGAATCTTTGCCGACAGTCACGACCATCTAGAAAACATCCGACAGACCGGAGAGGTGTTCAACAGGACCCATTGTGAAGTCGTCTTATTCGCGGGCGACCTTGTTTCCACATTTGCAGTGCCGCCGTTGCGCAAACTCCGCTGTCCATTCGTCGGATGCTTTGGCGACAATGAGGGAAACAAACTCGGCCTGCTGGCCGGCATTCGTATCGTCGGACAGCTCGGTGAGGGGCCTTTTTGCTACAAGGCTCCGGATGGCACTCGCTTTCTCCTTGCGCATATGGAGAGGCAGCTTGCAGATATTGAGGGGGATTTTGATGTGGCTGTTTATGCCCACACACATAAACCGAGAATTTATCATGATTCTCGCGGACGATTATTCGTCAATCCAGGAGAAACAAGCGGGTGGACCTTCAACAATCCGACGGTCATCATCCTAGAGACCAAACCATTGGACGCCCAGGTTGTTCAATTGTCGCATGCAGTTGCTACTGCTACTCTTTCCGAAAATGCAACCACCGGTTAATCACCACTAACATAAACGGGATGCCTTCTGGGAAATTAGCGGGCAATGAAAAGATAACGTCGAGAAGAACAGGCCGATCCGATGTTTGGCATCGTATTGCAGTAGTTCAAGCAACCTTCGCAAACACCATCCGCCCCGCACTCGTCTGCAGCACGCTCGTAACGGTAATCGTAATATTTTGATTTATGTGCTGTCGGCCACCTTCAATCACAATCATTGTGCCGTCTTCCAAATACGCAATTCCCTGCCCCGCCTCCTCACCAGACTTGACCACTTGAACACCGATCGACTCACCGGGCAGAAAGGACGGCTTGAGCGCATTGGCGATGTCATTCAAATTAACGACATCCACATCATGTAATTTGGCAACCTTATTTAGATTGTAGTCGTTTGTGACTACTTTACCGTTGAGCTCTTTTGCCAAGAGAACCAACTTCAGATCAACCGGTTCATCGGCCATATCTGAAGATTCATGGTCGTAAATCTGCAGATCAATGGACGAATCCGTACGTAATGCATTGAGGATATCCAATCCGCGCCGCCCACGCATGCGCTTCAGTTTGTCAGAACTGTCCGCGATCGACTGAAGTTCATTAATCACAAATCGCGGCATGATCAGCCGATTATCCAAAACTGCGGTGCGCACCACATCGGCGATGCGTCCGTCAATGACAACGCTTGTGTCGAGGAGATAGGGCTTGGCGCCCTTGATTTCTTTACTGAATTCAACATACGGAATAATAAAACGAAAGTCGTCTTTGGTCTGCATAAGGATGCTGATGCAGCCGTAAGAGATACACATTCCAAGAATCAGTGCAAGCATCCGGACCATATTGGTCTGGTCAGGAAATACAGATGCTAATGCAAGGCGCAGCACATAGGTAAGAAAAAGTCCGATAATGAGTCCAAAGTAAATTGCCGTAATGACATCGAGCCTTTTTCGTGCGAACAACATATCGATGGCGATAGCAAACAGCGCAGACAACATCACGCCGCTAAAAATCATCCATAAAAGCCAGACAGGCTGCTCGCGGAACATTTCACTGCGAACTAATTGCACCCCCACGCCAGCCGCAACGAGGACAAAAAAGCAGCGGAGAAGGGTTAGAAAAATATTCTCGACCTTAATTGTTTTCATCGCAATCTAAAATAAATAGATTAAAAGAACCGCAAATAACAGGATGGCAGCAAGAAGGCTGAAAATGGCAGCGAGCCCCGTGCCCCTGAACCGATCTCCATTCTAGATGGGTTATTTTGCAAAGGCCAGACCTGCCCCGCAAAGGCCCACTTTTACCTCAGGGATCGCATAATCGCTTATGTTCTCGCCAAGCAAAACGGTCCGTCATGCCGGCCAGATAATCACATACACTGCGACGAACTCCTACTGTTTTTGCACGATGTCGAAAACTCTCTGGCAAATACTCGATGTGATCGACCATCTTGTCGAACAACTCGTGTAAAGCTGTTTGTGCACGATCGCGTATTTTTACCACATCGGGGTGGCGGTAGACATGCTGAAATAGAAAACGCTCCAACTCTGTCTTTTGCTGCTGCAATTCGACACTTTGTAAAACCATTGATTTTTGTGTTTCGATATTATTGGAACATCCGGTATCTCGTTGAGTTATTTGTTCTGTTGCCGTCTGTAGTAAATCTTTGACCTGCCAATCGATCAATTCGTGAATAACCGCTCTTCTCAACGGACTATTGGTGGGAGCGTGCGCTTTACGCTGCACACGATCAGCAGCATTTCGCCACATCGGAACTGTCAACAACTGTTCAATATTTAAGAGGCCCAACTCAAGGGCATCATCAGCATCGTGGCTGTCATAGGCGATGCTATCAGCCGCATCGACGACCTGCGCTTCAAGCGAAGGACAGATTTTCATCGATTGTTTATTCGCCCGGTAACATTGTCCTTCAAGTGTCTCGTAACTAAGATTCAGCCCTGGAAATTCCAGATAGGGACTCTCCAGTTCCTCGACAATCCGCAAGGCATGCTGGTTATGGGAAAATCCACCCTCTTCCTTTAAACACTCCTTCAATACATCTTCACCCGAATGTCCGAAGGGCGGGTGGCCAATGTCGTGCATTAGTGCCATCACTTCAACCAAATCTTCATTGAGTCGCAGCGCACGGGCAACAGTACGAGCAATCGAACAGACTTCGAGTGTGTGTGTAAGTCGATTGCGATGGTAATCGCCCTCCTGGCTGGTAAACACCTGCGTCTTATGACTCAAACGCCGGTAGGCCGCTGTATGGATAATTCGATCACGATCTCGTTGAAAAGGACCTCGATATGATTGTGCATGTTCCTGATATTTGCGTCCCTTGCTCTGCGAGCTGTGGGTAGCGTAGGGTGCCAGCAAAACCGACTCGCGGCGTTCTATGGTTTCGAGTTCTTGCCATGCTGGGTGGTTGGAAGGCAACTTGCTATCTCCTAAGCATTTCAATCATGGAACATTTTGTAACAAAGCCCTTTAGGGCGATAACGCCATGCTCAAGTATACGAAACAACAGCCGGCAACAAAAACAGTGGCTAGCTATCAAACGAACTATTTCAAGTTGGAGCTTTGAGGTGGTCGATGAGGATAAAAGCGTTTGGTGGTCCTGTAGAAAAACGTCTCCAGCTCGTGCCTATAGGTATATTCGCACACCCACTCGATTGCTAAACTGGTTTTCAGCCACCGGGAAGACTATTTTCCTGGTCTCGGAGCATCTTTAATACGTTAGGTGGCGTAGCGATGGCTTTTAGCGTCGATTTGGATATTTTTCGCGGACCCTTGGACTTACTGCTCTACCTTGTACGTAAGCACGAGGTTGAAATTGTTGATATTCCCATCGCGACGATTACCGACCAATTTCTCATCCATCTCGAGGTATTAGAGCAAATTGATGTCAACAAAGTCGGCGATTTTCTTGAAATGGCCAGCACGCTCATCGAGATCAAGTCTCGGATTGTTTTGCCAAATAGCGATGAAGAACAGGGGGAATTGGAAGACCCACGCAAAGATTTAGTGCGCCAGTTACTGGACTACAAAAAATTTCGTGATGCGGCCAGTCTTCTAGAGGAACAAAGTCGGGAATGGCAACAGAAGTTCACCCGTCAGTCAGTCGACTTGCCGCCCCGTATTCGCGATTATGCTTCTGAACCAATTCATGAGGTTGAACTATGGGATCTGGTAAGTGCCTTCAGCCGTATTTTACGAGATACTGCCGCACAGAAACCTTCGAATATCGTCTACGACGATACCCCTATTCATGTTTATATGGAACAAATACATGGAGCCATGAAAAAACACGGGCGACTGAAACTGTCTGATTTATTTCGTGCTGACATGCATAAATCACAAATGATCGGCATCTTTCTGTCTGTGCTGGAATTAATCCGGAACTATGGTGTTCAATGTAATCAGGATGAACTATTTGGTGAGATGTGGCTACTACCAAGCAAGAACTTGAGCAACGATCTCGATTTCAAGCCGGTAGACGCGTATGAGCACTCACAACCCGATGCCACATCAGATCAGTAGTATCATTGCATTGGTGACATTTTCTTGCAGGTTTCTCCTGCTATTGTTTTGTTTCGGACAATAGACAATTGCTTGGACATCCCCTTGTTTAGCGAGAGCTTGCCACTCTACACTGTGCGGAACAGATTCACCAATCAAGGACTCATCGGGCGATGATTGACAACCTTCCCGTTAAAACACTCAAACATAACAACCTGACAATTGAGGGCTATTCGCGTGCTGCCGTTCAAACATACTGGCGTTTTCCAGAATTGAAAATCGGGTTTGACCTAGGTGCACAACCCTGGTCTTTTATGGGCACCCCAACCTGGTTTGTCACTCACGGCCATCTCGATCATATTGCGGCACTTCCTGTCTACATAGCACGACGACGGATGATGAAGATGGAGCCCCCAACCATCTATCTTCCGCAGGTTGCTATCGATCCTGTTCGAACAATTCTCCAACAGTATACGCGTCTGGATCGCGGTAGATTGCCATGTACACTATTGCCGATTGCAGCAGGGGATGAAGTCACCTTATCACGAGAACACGTGGTCACTGCACTCGCCACTGAGCATTCGGTACCATCTCTCGGTTTTATTGTCTGGGAACGCAGAAAAAAACTAAAAGCTGAATATGAGTCTCTTAATGAAGAAGATATTCGAAATCTTCGAATGTCAGGAAAAGAGGTGTCCAGTGAAATGCGACTACCTCGCCTTGCTTATCTCGGCGACAGTACTCCGGAAGGGCTGGATGCATGTCCTGCAATGTATGATGCCGACATATTGATTACGGAAATGACTTTTGTGTCACCCAATCACCGGCCGAAGAAAATACACAAATTTGGGCACCTCCATCTGGACGATATTGTCGAGCGTCGCGAACGCTTTAAGAATCAACTGGTAATTGCATCGCATTTCAGCACGCGATATCATGCCAACACCATCCGGAATTTGGTGGAAAAGCAACTTCCTGACATGCTAGATGGACGTCTACATCTTTGGCTTTAAAGGGCCTTTTTCATCGAAGACGCCGAATCATCAACGCCTTTTCTGATGGCGTATACGAGATGTGTCCTGGAGACGTTTGATGGCGGTACATTCCGATAGATCGTCGGTTCCCACGAATAACTGCAAACAACAGCAACCTCGCTCTGCCTATGTGCATGTTCCCTTTTGTTCACGTCGATGCGGATATTGCAATTTTAGTCTCGTCGCCAATCGCGATGACTTGATCGATCATTATCTACAGGCGATTGAAATTGAGCTTACGGGACTCGGATACCCTCGGGAAGTGGATACCCTATTCTTTGGTGGCGGAACCCCCACCCATCTCTCCGCCAATGCGATGCAACAGCTTTTCGAGATTGTATTGCGCTGGTTTCCCCTCGCGACGGACAGTGAATTTAGTGTTGAGGCCAATCCGACAAATTTATCAGAAGATTACACTCCTTTACTTGCCGCTGCAGGTGTCACACGCGTAAGTATTGGTGCTCAATCATTCGATCCACAGAAACTGAAGATTCTTGAACGCGACCACACCGCTAGAGATATTATCGAGGCCGCTGAGTGCGTGCGCCGTTCAAATATGGATCTTTCCATTGATCTTATCTTTGGGGTGCCTGGAGAACAGATCAACACCTGGGACCATGATTTGACATCTGCATTGGCACTGGAACCAAACCACGTTTCCATTTATGGACTCACGTTTGAAAAGGGAACTACCTTCTATAGTCGGCAGTTGCGAGGAGAACTCCCTCCAGTTACCGAAGATCAAGAACTGGAAATGTATATTTCCGCTATCGAGACACTTACCGGGTTTCTGTATGAGCATTACGAAGTATCTAATTTTGCACACAAAGGACATCGCTGCCGTCACAATGAACGATATTGGACCCACAAAAACTACTATGCTGTGGGCCCCGGAGCCAGTCGGTTCGTGGACGGTGTTCGTGAAACAAATCATCGAAGCACGACTACGTATATCAAACGCATCCTTAACGGAAATTCACCTGTTGCGTCACGAGAACAGCTCTCTCCCGCTGCTTCTGCGCGCGAACAAATTGTCTTCGGGCTACGACGCCTAGAGGGAATTCCTCTAAAAGCATTTCATTCCAAGACCGGTTTTGAGATACCAGAACTTCTGGGGGCTGCTCTTTGGAAACATCTCGATGCCAACTTGCTTTCAATGGATGGCGGACAATTGCGACTCACGAGCAAAGGCCTGTTGGTCAGCGATTGCATCTGGCCAGATTTTCTCACGGAATAGCGGTCACCCAATCGCGTCCAACTGTTTCTGTAATTCCACCCGTGAAAGCGTACGCTGTGGAAAATACCGCACGACCTCCTCGCGACTACTATGTCCCAAGCGACCAGTGCGCAACCGCCGAACTTCATCCTCCACAACGACAAGCCAACGGGGAATATCAAGGCCCACCCCTGTTGGTTCATGTGTCAGTTCGTCAATCAATTGTTGCAGGGCATCTATTGCTGAATTATCCTGCAAGCCTGCGGCATCCATAACCGGTTCAACGAGCGATTTGACTCGGTCAATTTCTAGGGCACGGATGAATCGCTCGCCGACGCGATCGGCTATCGTTGAAAGTCGCATGCTATATTTTTTCTGTAGTGCCTGTAGGCGACGAATAATTTCATCAGCGGTTTCGGCGGTACGATGCATCATTTCAACACGCCAAGCCTCAGCGGCTACTAGGCAACTCCTGCGGACGAGTATTTCATGTACTTGTGTCACGGGAACCAAGTTCCAAGCCACGCGATCATAGCTTATGCGCAAACGCAACATGTCGATCAGCATGTATAACAGTTCGCCACGATCTGACTGCGTCGTGGTGCCGTTGTAGTCTCGATACTCTATATAATTATCCACGATCGATTCGATAATCACCTGAAGATGCTCTACAACCTGCTTCTTGGAATCCTCTGTTTGAAGGGCCCCTAAAATACTCAACTCCTCATTTTCCTGAGACAAAGCCAATTCTTCGAGCCAAGTAGCAACCCCTCGATGAAGAATCGCTCGAAGGTTACCGAGGTTGAGGAAGTGTTGCGTAAACAAATCGCGTCCATGCAACTGGATGAACTCTACCAACTGTGACCAGTTGTTCGCTGCATTCATTTTTTCCAACACCGATAAACGCAATGTCTGGCTATGACTAAACCATTGTTGCGTCATGGTCTCCGTTAATTGCTGCAACAATTCAACCAGTTCCTGCTCCTGTTGCTCATCATGGGAGAGTTCCTGCTCCTTTTGATCACTCCAGCTTTGAACACTTGAAATCAAGCAGTCAATCATGCCTCGATTACCAATACGAAAGAGTTGGTCGAATTCCGTTACGGCACCTAGGCTAAATGACTTTTTCTGTTCGTCCGAGACGCACTGTTTAATGAGCATATAGGTCTCTTCAAGCATGCCCATCCTGGGGAGTACTGCCAGCAATAACCGCACACCACGTTGCCAGGATCTGGCCTCAGCAATTAATTGAGGAGAACCACCTTTGGAGAGTGGCACGTAGAGCAGATTATGGTCCGATAGTGTCTCAATAAAAGAAATTGTATGTTCCCGTAGCTCCTCGACGTTGTTTGTCAGTGCAGCATGAATCACTGAAGAAAGAAGACCAAAATGTGGGTCTTTGGTGCCATTGGGTATTTCCGCACCGGCAGCAACAAGGATCTGGGCTGTTTCGGTACACACCAAATGAGAATCAAT
>JABABY010000047.1 GCA_014237955.1 Planctomycetota bacterium | reverse complement strand
CGTACATGCCGTCAAGGAAGACGTTCAACGAAAAGTTTCGGCTGAGGATCCAGCCTCGGTTAAGCCACGTTTATGCCACATCGGCATTGTCGTAAACGATAAAACTGAAAAGGGGAGTATTGTAGACCGCCTCTCAGGAGTGGTTGAGACGCAGGGTAATGGATTCAGCCTTTACGAGGGACAGTGGCGCTCTCGTCGCATTGCAGTGGTCGAGGTGGGTGGTGGATTGGGATGTACTACGGCCGCCACCCGGGCCTTGCTGGCAGGACATGATCCACAGTGGGTCGTGGCGGCAGGATTCGCTGGTGCCCTCGTTTCGGTGCTGCAGCGAGGGGATCTAGTGGTGGCCGACAGCGTTGGAGACGCATCGGGTCGCCGACTAAAGATTGATATTCCGGCAGGCGACGATCCGGACAATCAAGAATTTTCTGTTGGGGGTATTGTATCGGTTTCCAAGCCACCTACGAACCCGCAGTTGAAGCGATCACTGGCAGCACGCACACGCGCAGAGGCTGTGGATACTAGTTCGTTGGCGGTGGCTGAGGTTTGTCGAGAGTTTCATGTTCTTTGCCTCGTCGTCCGTGTTGTTCGCGATGCATTGGAGGATTGTCTTCCCGACGACATGAACAATCTAGACAACCAAAAGTCATTAGCAGGCCGACTAGGGGCTGCTACCGGAGCCCTTATGAAGCGGCCCTCCACGGCAAAGGATTGGTGGAACATCAAGCAGGAATCTTTGCAATGTGCGGACCGCCTGGCTCTTTTCCTAGAGGAGATCGTTCCACAGTTGATTCCAACTAGCAGTTTAGACATTTCAACCCACGAAACGAGCGATCTGCCCGATTCTAGAGAATCTTAGTTGTCATCAACATGCTTCTGCCAGCGGGCAACTATTGAAGCCGCATGGACTAGGGTATGATAAAATCTTTGAAAAATCCGTGCCAAAGTTGCGCTTCGAAGTGAGCGAACACATCCGGGCATGGTTCATTGGTGTTTGAGGTCAGATAGTAACGGGATTTGTCAGTAATGAAGATTTTGTTGGCCTCACCTCGCGGCTTTTGTGCGGGTGTCGAGATGGCAATCGAAAGTTTAGAGTTAGCGCTCGAGGCTTTTTCTCCGCCGATCTACGTTTACCATGAAATCGTTCATAACAAGTTTATCGTGGAACAATTTGAAAAATCAGGTGCAATCTTTGTTGCCGATCTCGAGTCCGTTCCCCCAGGCAGTACCCTGCTTTTCTCCGCCCACGGAGTGTCGCCCAAAATCCGCAGTCAGGCGAAAGACCGGAAACTTCAAGCTATCGATGCGACTTGCCCGTTGGTTACGAAAGTCCATTTGGAGGCGATCAAGTATGCGAAGGAAGGGAGAACGATTATTTTAATCGGTCACGATGGCCATGACGAAGTTATTGGCACCATGGGCGAAGCTCCGGGCAAGATTGTGTTGATAGAGACTCCCGAGGATGTTGATCGCCTCGAAGTCCGTGATCCGAATCACATCGCGTATCTGACACAAACGACTCTTTCGGTGGATGATGCCAATCGTGTGATTTGTCGTTTGCAATCGCGATTTCCGAAAATTGTAGCACCACCGAAGGATGATATCTGCTATGCCACCCAGAACCGGCAGCAAGCTGTGCGGCAGCTAGCCGCTGAGGCCGATTTTGTTTTGGTGGTAGGCAGCCAGAACAGTTCTAACAGCCAACGCCTTGCTGATATCGGTCAGGAATGCGGCAAACCATCACGTCTGATTGACGGCGTTGAGGATCTTGATGAAACGTGGTTTGAAGAATCACAAACCGTAATGGTGACAGCTGGTGCCAGTGCTCCTGAAAGTCTGGTACAAGAGGTCTGTTCCTACTTGATCAAACGATTTGGTGCGAGAATCGAGCTTTGTGAAATTCGCAAAGAGCAGGTTACTTTTCTCCTGCCCCGTGAGTTACGATCAGTAGCAACCTAGGCTTCGGTTTTTCCCAATAGTCGCACGACACTACAGCTGCATAACACTGCCGTACAAATTGTGCGAAAGCGTTATTTCAAGGTCCGCAGATAGGCGATCAGATCGTTCAACTCATCTACTGTGATGGTCTTTTCGAGACCTTGTGGCATGATTGAGGTAGGCAGCGCAACCATCTCCTCAATGTCCTCTCGTGCAATGCGGGCCTCAGGTTTTTCAGCCATTCGCATATGGATAGAATCTGCTGTTTCACGATTAATCACCCCGTCGATCACCCGCCCCGATCCGGTAATGACCGAAAAGGTCGTGTATCCATTGGTAATTGTGGAACTTGGAAAAACAATCGACTCGGCCAAATCGCGATTAGTACGAATACGGCCAATCAGTGTTAACTCAGGTCCAATATCACTCCCTTTTCCTTGAGCCCGATGGCAGGTGTGGCAGGCGGCCTTGTTGCCAAAGAAGACGTCGTGACCGCGTGCGGCATTCCCATCTCCAATGTGTGGCATAAGTTCCGCCAATCGTGCAGCTTGCTGTTCGTTTCCTGCTCGCACCTGTTTAAGCAGCGGCGCAGCGCTTTCGATAATCTCGGGAGGAAAACGCTCCAACAACTTCTCGATCCGTTCTGGTGGCAGGCTTGCAAGTGCCTCCGATTGAGTCAGGCCGGCGACGACGCGTTTGCCGATGGTTCCATCGCGCCCGCCCTCAGCCGCCGGAGCGACGATGGTCAACCCGTTGAAAATACCAAAATTACCTTCCTTGTCTTCACGGAAACTTTTCCAGGACAGGTCGATTGTGCCATCTTCGCGAGGCGCAAGACCAGAGAACAGTGCGTGAGTTATTCCGTCTTCATAGTGTTTGTTTTCCGGACGGAGCCCACGAATCTCCTTGGTGACGGGACCCTCCTTCCCTGTCACCGTAACCTCTGCTCCGCGGGCGTTTGGTTTGGGGTAGGCCGAACCATAGTAATAGAGGTCGTAAAGCAGATCCGGCTTGAATCCACTTAGCGTGAAGTTGTTTTCAAACGACTGATGCGCTCCACCGCCATTTTCCTGGCCGTTGTAAACAAAATCTCCCATAAGTCGATCGAAGCGATTGATATTGTAAGGGAAGAGTGTGGCGCCCTCGATCTTGCCGGCAGAAAGACCGCTGTAAGAACCATCACTTGAGCGGAGGTAGAGAAACCCTTCACCACTGAGTGGATCCCAGCTATTCCAGGTAGCCAAATGTTCCTGAGGTTCATCGAGAAACGCGGCGACTCCGCGATGGTTTTTGGCCTTTGCGGGCTGTACGTCTACATTCACCACCACAGGTGCCGTATCGCGCTCGAAACGTTGCATAAGAACGGGGAGTTCCAGTGGACCAACGGTGCCGAGCAGATCGGCAACCGCAAGTGTTTGGTCCTTGGTAAGATCTGCAGCAGCAAGCGACCCGGCAGCGCGGATGCGATCTACTGGAAAGACATCATCATCAAACTGATCTACCAGAAGTTGAAAATCGGCTGTACCCAGTTTGCCCCCATGGTTGGCTACGATCGCCAGGGCCGCCAATCGCAGCGGTCCATCCTGGTCATCCTGCCGGGCAATTTCCATGAGTTCCTGGTCCAGTTTATCCGTGTCTTTGATCGACAAGACAGCCACAAGGCGTTCGAGCAGTTGTCGATCACCGGTTTTGTAGAGACTTTTTAGTGAATCGACAAATTCGTCCGGCATCGCTTCCAGATTACTTTCAACCAACGCATCAAGAAGGAGCAGTTTTGTTTCACGGGGTACTTTTGCACTGCGCATTGCAGTAACCATCAGTGGCTGGATACCACGATCTCCGGCAAAAGTTTTTAATACCGCCAGCGCCAGCGTAGCGTCTTCCTCGGAAAGCTGTTTGCCATTGAGCCAGCCAGCGGCGACGAGTTTGATCTTGTCGGCCCAGTCTTTGTGTTTTGTGATGACATCAATCGCTGCAGTACGTAATAATTGGTCGGACGTATTGAGCAGAGGGATGACCATTTTGTGACTTAAGCGACTATCGGCCATTTGATCGAGTGCAATCAGTGCCGCCCTACAGACCTGGGGATTGTCCGCTTGAAGGCCTGCCAGGGTCGCATCAAAATTGCCCAAGCGAATCAACGCATATATTTGGGCGTGCATTAAATAGTCGTCATTGTCCTCCCGAGCCATGCCTTCCAAGAGAGCCTGAACACTCTTCGCAGTCTCCTCTGAGGTATTCTCGGTCAATTTGGAGAGTTCAGTCGCTGCAGCGCGTCGGACCGGTGGCTCGTCCTGGAGCAACCTTTGGCAAAGTGCTTGCCGTGCCGCATTGTCTTTGAGGGTGCCTAAGCTGTGAACGGCTGCCTGCCGGACGGTAGCGTCCGGGTCGGCCAGAGCGGTTCGTAGTATTGGGCGAGCTTTATCTGTACCAATACGGGAAAGAGCCCAGATGGCATTTCTTCGGGCTTGGACGCTGAATGTTTGGCCCGACTCAACTCCCGCCACCACCGCTAACGCATCGAGAGCCTCATCGCCACGGCGGGCCAAAGTATCGATTGCCCGATCGCGGACTGCGGGACGCGAGTCGTCGAGCCACCCCGTTATTTCTCTAGCGGCTGCGTTTTCCCAGTCGAGTTTGTTGCCGCGGGGATCAGCAACCTTTTTCATTCCTTTCTGTCTCAGCCGATAGATCGCGCCATAGATATTTGGTTTGGCAATTTTCGATGTGGGACAGCCATAGTAGAGCCAACCTCCGGTATCGATCATCAACAGGCTGCCATCGGCATCTTCGAAAATGTCCGTTGGATGAAAATCAATCGCTTTGCTGCTGATAAACGGTTCATCTCGTTTTGGAAGAAACGATGCACCGTGACGTTCCAATTCGACCCGCATCACCTGATGGGTATCGAACTGGCAGGCAAAAATATTGTTGTGAAACTCGTCCGAGAGGGCGTTGTTGCGATAGCGCATCAATCCGGCTGGCGCCACTTGCCCCCAGCGGCAGACGGCGGGCAATGGATATCCGGTTTGCGGGAGGAGCGGTTTTCCCCATACCTGTTTGGAGAGACAGCCATCCACCCAGTGCATGAGGGCATCGTGTCTGCCTCCCACATTGTCGAAGATTGCCACGGTCGTAAACAGTTCACCGGCGGGCGTGAACATCACCTCGACCGGGTTGATCGATCCCTGACCAAAAATCTGCAGATCCGTACCATCTGCCCGGCACGAAAAAACGCCCGCTGCTGAACTTTCTCCCAGTCGCCTTCCGCCTGCGTCCTCGAGATCGTAACCAAAAGCTCCTCCGGTAAAAAAGATCCGCCCACATGGTCCCAGATAGGGGCCGGTCAAATTAGGATTGCCGTTGAAATCAAATTTACCGACCAGCTTTTCCCGTTTGTCCGCCACTCCATCATCATCGGTATCTTCAAGGCGCCAAAGGTAAGGAGCAGAAATCACATAAAGGGCTCCATCATGCCAGAGGGCACCCTCGGGCATCACCATGTTGTCTGCAAAGATCGTGCTTTTGTCGAACTTGCCATCCGAGTCGGTATCTTCCAGCATGCGGATGAAACGGCCACGCGATTCGAGCAACTCCTCCTTGCGCAAATTGACGCCATCAGTTTCAGCAACAAACAGCCGGCCCCGATCATCAAAAGCGGCAAGCATCGGATGCTTTACCAGCGGTGGTCCGGCGACGACCTCAAGAGTAAAACCATCTGGGATATCAATAGAAGGCGGGGTGAATGGTAGGACTTCTTTAGACGGTACTGGGTTTTCTCCACCCGCTGGACCACTCGAGAACAGGCCCAAAGTTAGAACAAGACAGATAAGGACTTTTACAAAAAAATTCACTACTTGATTCTCCGTATATGAGGCTCTGAGCGCGGGGTGGGGTGGGAAGGCGCTTTGCCAGAAAAGATTTTTGCAAGTAACAAATAATAACTTGGTATGGTGTCTCCGCCGCTTATCCCGACAGCATATTTATTGTAACCATCCCCAAAAATATTGGCACGTATAAAATGGTTAAAATGGAAATAAGGCAGTTTACCATAGGCACCAAAAATATCGATCCACGTCAGTGATCTTGTGTCTATCTGCCCGGTTGTTTCCATCGGACAGGCTCTTTATCGCCGAGGTGTCATCTCGATCGCGCGGAGATTGCGGAATAGTAAATCGGTAGTGGGGTCGTGGCCTTGCAAAATAATGGTCCCTTTTTCCCGTCGCAGTCCGCGTCGCGGATTGGGGTCCGGTTTACGACGGTCGGTCCAATCACTGACCTGATATCCGTTGACCCAAACCGCCATATGGGGACCCTCGCAAACAATGGTTTTATAAAACCATTCCCGATCATTCGCCACTACACGCCTGGCCGGCTGACGACGAAAAATCCCTCCAGTGCCACCGTTGCTCGGACGCGTTCTTTTCCCGTCTTTGAACCCATTGTGAATTTGACTCTCATAGCCATTGGAGAAATCTCCCGGAATACTCCGGAAGAAAATCCCGGAGTTGAGATCCGTTCCATTTACAAAAACTTCACCCTGGAAGACAAAGTCGCCATATTGGCCTTTGGTCTCGATTTGCCCCGGCCCATCTTGGATACGAAGTTCCCCTAGGCTGGTAACACTAAACTTGCTCGCTTTATCCGGAAAGATAGTCCACCCGGCAAGATTTTCGCCGTTTATGAGCGTTCGCATGTTGAGCGGTCGCAATTTAATGTTGCGAAACTCGATCGCACCTTGGTTTTTTTGCAGTCCAATATAGCCGCGTCCTAAAGGCTTATCATCGTTCCATGCGATTACCGGTTTGCCGTCAAATTGAACTCGAAAAGTTCCTTCAGATGCTGTGATGTGGTAGGTATGCCAATGGGTATCCCACACGACCGGATCCCCCTGCTTGCGGCCTACAAAGCTTCCGGTGGGAAATTGGCTTTCCTGGGGTGAGGCAATGTTGAGTTCATAGCAACCACGGGTCGGACTTTCTGGTTTAGGGCTGGTTCGCAAAAAGATACCGCTATTGGTATCTTTTGCCGCACGGAAATCGCACCGCAATTCGTAATCGGAGAATTGGCTGGTTGTATATAGTAGACCTTGCTGCCCCTTTGTGGCTCTTATTGCTCCATCGCGAATGTGCCAATCGGCATCACTTGCCTGTTTCCATCCAAACAGGGTTTTCCCATCGAACAGCAATATCCAGCCTGCTTCAAGTTCCTCTGCAGTGAGTTGATTTTGCGGTGTCTCGCTCTCTGCGGCGATCACCCCTTGGCCGGGAGATGCGACAATGAGAAAAAACATTAAGGATGCGAAGAGGAATGAGAGACAAGATTGCATACAACACCTGCAATATTTGTGATCGCCGACCGAACGGATCATGGATGGATGTTTCTAAAAAGAAAGACGAAAAGATTGGATTTGTACTCAGGGCGAACGAATCTCCAGGCAAACCGTGCCACGCGTTTGATCACGGTCCGGCCCATCGGGACCGTTGATGCATATCTCCAACTCATTATAAGGGGCAAGTAGCGCCGTGATGTCAAATTCTCCAGTACCTGAAAAACTCCCACACAGATGTCCATTGCACCGGACTTGGACTTCTCCGGTTTGATTCTCGCCCGTTTGATTGTCAATGGTGATCCACACTCTCTCACCACCTTCGATTCCGCTAGGCGCGTGGAAGCACCGTTTGTGCAGGATGCCGGCTTTGCTCGGAGTCCGGGTCCAGGGGTCGCGGAGTTGGATAACGTGCCGGTTCATGGATTCAATGAATAATACAAAACCATCGAATGTGCCAGACCGCAAAGTTGCAGTTGCGACTCAGCTTAATTCAAAATAAATCCGCAGCCCCATATAGCAGAGATAGACGGCAATCATGACCAGCCCCGACACGCGTGTGATACGGCCCCACCGGACGGCAATGCCGAAAAAAGCGAGAGAGGCGGCCACAATCATGACATAGTCGATGAGGATGCTGTGGCTTGCCTTCAGTGTGCCTGCGGCTAGTTGTATTTCTGACGGTCCCACTCTGCTGGCCAGCAGGGTTCCGGTGATCACCGCCAATATATTGGCAATATTGCTGCCGAGTAAATTGCCGACTGCAATGTCGTGTTCGCCCCGACGCGCGGCAACAATGCTGGCAATGGCATCGGGTATCGATGTGCCTGCGGCAACCAGCGTGAGTCCGACCAGTGAGGCATCGATCTGAAAATGTTTTGCAATCTGCACTGCAGCATCAAGGACAAACTGTCCCCCGCCATAGAGTGTGATCGCGCCTAGGAGAAAAAAAATGATACTGATTGCGATGGGACGGCTCGGCTTGCCATCAGTCTCTTTCGGATCGGTTCGCATTCCTCTTCGGGCGAGCGTAAAAAGATATGCCCCGAGTGCTGCGACGAGTGGCAGCACCGACCAGAACGGCAGTTGGGGTTCTTTCCCTTGTAGAATCATCAGGAGCATGATCCCTACGGGAATTAGGGCTGAGATCACCAAGGCGGAAAGGTCATATAAAAACGACCGCCAGTGGATTAAAAGTCCCGCGATAATTCCGCACAGACCAAAACCGACAAGGAGGTTGGTCAAATTGCTTCCCGAAACATTGGTTAGGGCAAACCCGGTTTGGCCTTGGTAGGCTGCAATCAAATTAACAATGAGTTCCGGAGCACTTGTTCCAAAGGCGACGAGAGAAAGGCCAATAATTGCTTTAGAGATGTGGAGATTGAGGGCAATTTCCGAGGCTCCCTGAACCAGCCAAATAGCACCCCAATAGAGAAGGACGCAGCCACCTACGAGCAGAAGGAAATACCAAAACATGCGGCAGCACTCGGTTGTTGGTGGAGCAGGTGGTGTTTCGAGGTTCACAATCCCGATCACGGGCATGGACCATGTGCGAACCATGATAGAACTGAACCGTGACCGTTGGCAACCTCAGGGCAATCAAAATCTGTTGTGATATACCCGGTTTTTAATCGGTGGCTGGTTCTTGCCAATGTTCATCGCGTGCAAAGAACATCAGATGTTGCCAGGGAAGGCCATCGTACTGCTCAACCAACCGGAAGCCATTAGGGACGAGTTCTTTGAGAACCTGCTTTTTGCTCATCTTGTGCAAAGGCTTGATCGGAACATTGGGGTCCTCCTCGCGAAATTCGGCCAACACCAGTCGGCCACCTGGTGCAAGCGATTTGCGGATCGCCCGCAGCATGTAGACCGGATGCGAGAATTCATGGTAGGCATCGATGCAGAGCACGAGGTCGACTTTGCCCGTGGGAAGATTGGGATCGGAGAGCGTTCCCAGAACGGGCACAATATTATCGATTTTTGCGACCTTCGCCCGCTCCCGTAGCAGCCGAAGCATTTCAGGCTGGATATCGATGCCGAGCACTTTTCCCCCAGGCGCGACCAGAGGCGCAATTCTCAGGGCATAGAAACCGTTTCCACAGCCAAGATCGCAAACCGTTTGTCCAGGTTTTAGCTTGAGTGCTTTTAGTAGGGCGTTGCAATCCTCTTCTCGTTCACGTGATTCCCGAACCAGCCAGGGAGCCCCCGTATAATGCATCGTGATCGCGATCTTACGACCGAGATAGTGGGTCCGCGGTGGCGGTTGTTCGACGGTTTCTTTTTTTGCGACAGCATTCGCGACATCGCTGGGAGGTTCGAAAGCACAAAGAGGGATAGTGCCAGCTACCTGGAGGGAGGCAGTGGAAACGAGTACTAGTAGACCGTACACTTTAATGGTCATATTGTTTCAATGGTTGCTTTCATGGAGGTAAACTTGGCCCGGGAAAAATGCTACCAACCATTCTAATACCGTTCGCCGATCGCGGGACAGGGCCCATCGATTGTTGGGGATAGCTGCAGGAGATCCTGTTGGTAGTATGCGGGAGGAAGTCATCGGGGCAGTGTGGATTTGATGTTTTGCAGCGTTGCGCAGGGCCAAGCCGAAAAGGTCATCATATGAAACTCTGGCAAATGTTTTCTCGCGCCATGCTATTACGCTGCCCCTCTTGTGGGAAGGGGCAGATTTTTCGCGCACATTGTCGAATGTTTCACCATTGCGAATGTTGTGGGCGGCAATACGATCAGGCAGACGGCTATTTTCTCGGATCCATTTATATCAATTACGCGCTAACGGCACTCTTTGTGGTGATCGGTTATCCAATATTAGTATTCGGATACGGTTATTCAGAAGATGTGATCGTCTGGCTGGCTTTTGCGTTTTGCCTCGTTTTCCCGCTCTGGTTTTTTCGCTATGCGAGAAGTCTGTGGCTTGGGATAGACCAATTGTTTGATCCGACAGAGAATTCGCAGGACGCGGATGAAACAAGGACGTTATAGCACCCGAGAAAAAACCCGGAGATCGAGGTGTGTTGAAAACAGTCGCTTTAATTGAGAGATATTAAGCGACCTTTCTGTAATGCAAGAGTGTGGGACACAACGACAACTCAATGTTGCGGGAAAGACGTCGCCGTTACGTTCTTCTTCAACCTCCCCCTTGCCGACACGCACGATCTCCGGGAAACGGATAACTTTAATACCTGCACCTTTAGGCTGCAGCAGCGATTGCTGCAGGCTGTTTCATCGACACGATAACCAATTTATGCTGATTCGCAAACGCGAGTAATTCGGCTGAATTCACAACGATTGTTTTGCCTGCTTCAATAGCCAACACACGTCCCCCCGCCTCAACAAGCGATTGAACCGTCCCCAATCCGATTGTGGGCACGTCGAAACGCATATCCTGATTGGGCTTGGCCACTTTGACCACCGTAAAATCACCACTGGGGCAGAGTGTTCCCGCCCGGTGAATGCACTGGTCCGTTCCTTCGATGGCCTCGATTGCTAGCACCGCTTTACCCTTCACGGCGACCGATTGTCCCACATCAAGTTTCCCCATTTCTTTTGCCAACTCCCAACCGAAGGCGATATCGGCCCGCTGCCCCGATGTCGGGCCGCGTCGTGTCAGTTGCCCCGGTTTTACGAGTAGCTCGGGTGCATAATCTGTCGCTGGTCCAAAACATATTCCATATTGCGCAAATGCTGTGACGATGGCTCCCAGCAAGGAATCATCTTTACAATCCTTCGTGCCGCCAAACCAACGCGGGCTAGCAAAATAAGGATAAAAATGGCGCACCGCCGTCCAGTCAGGAAAATGTCGCAACCAAACCCAGGGTTGATAAAGGATCGTTTTGTGAAACTTGCCCGCCATGGTTGCCTGTTGGACGTCATGTCGCCGAAAATAGCGCACGGCAGCCCCCAGTTTGCCAATGCCGATCGTCTTATAATGATGACAGTAGTCTCTGAGGGCTTCCTCATTCGCATGCCCTTCGACACCCAGGCAATACACTTCGTGCCCCGAGAGCTGCAATATTTTTGCGATCTGTATAGGATAATTGCCCCAAGCAGCAAGTAACCCGATCCGCTTGGGACTCTC
>JABABY010000046.1 GCA_014237955.1 Planctomycetota bacterium | reverse complement strand
GATCGGTTGTTTGCTGAACCGAAGCCCGCCAATAAAGCTCTTCCCAAATATCCATGTCTTACGTTCTACCGGTTGCCAAAAGATTCGGTTTGTTTGCCAGTGGAAGAATTAACGTGTGCCCGTATGATGTCGCATCTGTGTCAGGGACGATAGTGGGGGTTGCACGGTTGCTCCCCGGCACGGTCCGCTAGCGAAAAAAATCATCGTCTGCAAAAGGGTTTCCGGTACCACTTGTGCGTGGTTTTGGAAGCACTTTGAGAATTTGGGCCGCCAGTCGGAGGTCCTGCTTGTTGGTGATTTTTCGGTTCAGGGGCGAGCCTTCCACAACAGCTACCTCATGCCCGATCTGTTCCACCAGTTGGGCATCATCGGTGGCTACACATCCGTTGCGACGGGCGTACGCTTCTAGTAATACTTCCCGACGAAAAACCTGCGGTGTCTGTGCCTCCCACAGTCCTTGCCGATCGACGGTTTCCTTGACAATATTTTGGTCGCCCACACGTTTGAGTGTTGCTGTGACCGGTAAGGCAAAGAGTGCGGCCCCCGATTTCTCTGCAGCCTCAAAGAGAGTGCCAATCCACTCATCCACGATACAAGGTCTTGCGGCATCATGGACAGCAACAAAATCAGCCTCCGGTTTGACGTGGGCCAGTGCCTTTTCGATCGAATCAGATCGCTCTTTGCCACCATCGACGACATCAATACCTAAAATCGCAACATTAGCCGCAAACTTCATTTCAAAGGATTCGCGATCGTCTTCGGCAATGACGAGAATCAACTGGATCACATCGTCACGATTGAGAAATTTTTCCGCAGAGTGCAACCAGACAGCCCGTTTATCCAATGTTGCAAAAGGTTTTTTGTAATGCTTGTCTTTAAAGCGTCGGCTCTTTCCGGCTGCCGGCATGATTACGGCAAATTTCGACATGTGGCGGGCATCCCAACTTGGTGCTCTGGCATTCTTTAGCCGGCATCATAGCACGAGCGGCAACCACTCGTGTAGCGGGTGCATTATGGTTGTTTCCCATCTGCGTGCGGCGCAACTGCAATCCGGCCGAGCAGAAGTTCGGGGAGAAGCATTCGTAGGCGGTCGATGCTGTTTGTGTTTTCTGGAACTTGTCCGAGAAGCGTGAATCGATCTTGCTCAAGATGGGAACGAAGCGTTTTGAGAAGATGGTTCATCCGGACCAGAATATCGGCCGTTTCCGTTGCGCTAAGTTCATGCAAAGAGAATTTCACATTGGGTGCATCCGGATCTTGGATCAGGCGTATGATATTCCCTTGTGCTGCTTTATAACGTTGCCCGTCCAGAAATATTTTCCGAAGCTTCAACAATGGATTGAAATGATAGACCGGATCGGGTCCAAAGTAGATGCTCAATCCGCCACTCGCACGAAATCCAATGACGATGCTTTCCTCAAAGGCGTCTAGTTTCAATTCGACGCGATCGACCAGTCCGGTCGCTTCTTTAAGAAGATCTTCTCGATCCTGTTGCAATCTTTGCGACATGGGGTAACACAATATTGGGGGGTGAAATAAACAGTCTTGCGCCAGTCAGCCCACCACAATAAGGTAGTGGATCACGATTGCATCTTGGATTTCTCATCGGTTATCCTACCGATTGACATTTCTCACAGCAACGGATGGAGAGTTTTCGCTGACAGGATCTAAGGAGCCTCTAGATGGATGAAAAGGAAGCGACGCTGCTTGAGGCCAAAAAATTCCGTGTTGTTCGGCGGCAGGAAAATCGGGATGGCGGGCCACCGGTGAGTCAGGAAATCATTCTTCATCCCGGGGCCGTTGCCATGGTGGCCATGATCGATGCCGATCACGTCTGCCTGATCAAAAACAGACGGATTGCTGTAGGCGAGACACTTATTGAGTTGCCGGCAGGTACCCTAGAACCGGGCGAGAATCCGCACATCGCCGCAGTCCGCGAATTGGCTGAAGAGACAGGCTACCGGGCAGGAAAAATAACGTTGCTCACTGAGTGTTTTATGTCTCCTGGCATCCTCAGAGAGCGGATGCATATTTTTCTAGCGACCGAGTTGGTGGAGGGCAGAATGTCGCTTGCAGAGGACGAACAGATTGAGCCAATGATTGTTCGTTGGAGTGAGGCAATAGAGATGGTCGAGGATGGCAGCATCCAAGATGCCAAGTCGATCGTCGGGTTGCTCAGTTACGATCGCATTCGCAGCAAATGACGTATTGTCGCCGCCTGAAGAGCAGCGCAGTTGTCTGGGACATTATTGAAGTTGAGACGTCTTGTGTGGTTTCGTTCTCTTGCGATTGCGTGAACGGTTTTGGTAGAGCATTTTGGCCAACAGTTCAGGTGTGCCCTGCATAGTACGGTGGTGGCTTAAGTGCCAGTCTCTGTCTTTCGGTACGAACGAGTCGTCGAGCGGCCAGGGATCGAGCGGTGGGTACCCGAGGATGCGTGTGAGTTTACTTGAGTTGAGAGTGACGTTTCCCGCCCGTGGCGGTATTGGCCCCGCCTGCTTGCGATAACAGCCATGGAGCAGTTTTGGATCATAGCCGCCGACGACATTCACGATTTGCGCGATCTCATAGAGACTCAAGTGGCGCGGTCCACCGGCATGATAAAGGCCGTGAAGCGAACCACATAATATCTCCTCAAAAAGGCGATTCATGCAGTCGGTATAGCTAGGTGTTCTCACTTCGTCGTAATAAAGAGTTGCCGGCTTCGCATTTTTGAAACGCCATTGAATCCAATCAATGGCCCCGGCGTGACCGCTGTGACTAATACCCATCGGCAGTGAAATTCGAAGGATGCAGGCACTCGGGTAGGAGAGTAGGATCAAACGTTCCGCGGCAACCATCGAGTGCCCATACTCGGTGACCGGATCGGTGAAATCACTCTCGAGGTGGTTTCCTTGCTGTGTTCCCGAAAACACCAGATCGATGGAAAGATGGAGCAGGCGTGTTTCGGTGCCCGCAATGATTTCGAGAAGATTGCGAACCCCTTCCACATTGGTCCGCCATGCTAGGTCGGGGTCGAGTTCACAGGATTTGAGTGCACAATTGCCCGCACAGTCGAGGACGGAGCGGAATTGGTAGCGGTCAAACAGCCGCCCTAGGGTGTCTGCATCCTCGGCGTTGCAAGGTTCGATGCCAGGGCCGGCGAGGGGCCAATTATTTTTTTGTCGGATACCGATAACCTGTCCAGGAAATCGATTGTGGAAGTGCTGCAGCGCATTGTATCCCGCAACGCCCGCAACGCCGGTAATGAGCAGAGGCAGCGGAAATGCATCGTTGGAAGCTAGAGACATGGTTGGTCGTAGGTTTGTCAAAAGGGGACAAATTTAATAATCAGATAGCCAATCGCCAGTGCCAGATAACATAACGCAACAAAGATCAACAGTGCCATGCTCCAGCGGGAACTTTTTTGTGCCGGGGCAAGTTGTTTGCGGAGAACAACATGGTTTAAAAAGATGAGACCAAGGGAATAGAAAACGGTACCAAAAATTCCGATCACCGCCGAAAGCAGGATGAGGGTTCCGGGCGGCTCAAGGTACATGGTAACAGAGGTAACGCCTGCTAAAGCAAGTACGATTCCGTAATACCATGTCCGCTGGTCCTGTTTTGAAAATTCTGGCCAGATCGATTCCAGGGCATCGAGGTGAATACGGCTGACGCAGTCGACCGTTGCCAACCATGTATCTGCGAGAAAAGCACCCGCGATAAACAGGAACAGAAGACGTCCCGCATCTCCCCATGTGATGGCAAAAAACTGGCTCTGCACAACCGCAATTTCAAACTGTTCGGGCAATTGTTTTTCAGGATGGAGCAGTACAAATGCCAATAGACAAGTCATCAGGGTGGTTGCCAGGTTGCCAAGGATTCCAATCCAGGTTTCCAGTGCGAGATAGCGATACCAGGACTTTAATCGTGATGTGGACTCGGCATCCTGTGCCGGTAGTGTTCCCTGTCCACTATGAACAGATACCGGATGTCCGCGAAATCCTGTCATCGGTACCATGTAGCTGGCCATCCCCGCCCCTTTCTCCTTGATCCAATAGGAGTAAAAAAGCGTCCAAAAACCACCGAGCCCAGCAAACGTGATGGCGGTCAAAAGCTGTTCGGCGTCTGCCGCTTGAAACTTTTGCATCTCGTTGAAATCAGGCCAAATGAGCCCCTGTAAAAATTCACCCAGATGCGAACGGACGCTGGGGTGGCTACATGCCACCGCCATACCGATGATGGAAATGGCGGCCACAATCTTCATCACCCATTCAATCAGACGGTATGCTGTTTTGGCATATAAAATAGCCACGGTGAAGAAAATAATAGAGGCCTGGGCCCAAAACAGTGTTTGGCTTCTGGGTTGCCAGCCCGTGGGGAAGTTGGTCAACCGCGCGATGGCGGTCCCGCCGGCTGTTGCAAATGCGCCAAACCAAAGAAACGAAACGGTAAAAAGAACCCAGAGAGTCCCGCCATACCATTTGTTGAGCCGAAAGAATCCACGAAAGATTCCCTCGCCAGTGAGGATGGTATAGCGCCCAATTTCAAAAGTCAGGGGAAACTGAATGATGCAGGCGGGTATTAGTAAGAACAAAAATGCCAGTCCGTATTTGGCGACGATATAGGGCCACCAGATGAGTTCCCCGCTGCCTTGTGCCAATGCCATCCAGATGATGCCGGGGCCGAGCATTACTAGGAAGGCGGGTCGTGCGGGCAGTGATTTCCGAGGCAGGGTCTGCATAAAAAAACGATCAAAGGAAAAAGATGGTGGCCGCTTGGGCAGTGGGAACGGAAATATACTTAAACTGCTTCCCAGAAAAGTTTTGTGGCCCGAGACATTGGGCAGTGCCAGCATAGCTTGCCAAAGCTATTTCCTGCTAGATGAAGGCCAGGTTGGCGCCAAAATTCTCTTGACGTCTAAGTCGACCAGTTCTATATTCTGCCACCCCGCTCGCTCTGCTATTGGAGCAGATCATGCAATCTCTTAATGCAAAACGGTTTATGGAGAAGCCGTCATGACCCATGACACATCGTCTCGCTGGAAAGCCCTCGCTTTACGATCCGTCCGTCCGTTGCTGCTTATGGTGGGTGGCTTATTCACTTTAGTGGTTTGTGTCGTCCTGCGCTACAGTACCGGGCCTGAGTTTGCCGTTGCCGAATCGCGGACGGTACAAGATCAAACCACAACTGCAGAAGGTCAGAAAACACCACCTCCCATGCAGGTTGTTGCAAAAGTCAATGGGCAACAGATCTTTCGCCATGAACTTGCTAGGAATTGCCTGGTCCAATATGGCCAGAGCGTTTTGGAGACCGTCTTAAATCGACACTTGATCGCAATGGAATGTGGTCAGAAAAACGTAGTTATCACCGAACAAGATATCGATGCGGAAATTGATCAAGTGGCGAGAAGATTTGGTTTGCCAGTGGATCAATGGTTAAAGATGCTCAGCAAAAATCGCGATATTTCTCCTCAACATTATCGGGAGGAGATTATTTGGCCCACCATCGCACTGCGGCGTTTGGCCAAGCAGCAATTGAGCGTCAGCCCGGAAGAAGTTCAGCAGGAGATTGAGTCGCGTTTCGGTCCTCAAGTTCAAGCGAGAATGATTGTTCTGAAGGATTACGAACTCGCGGTCAAAGTCAGGGCAGCAGCGATTGCAGATCCGGATAGTTTCTCTGCACTCGCCGTAAAGCACTCGGTGGACGTCAATAGTGCGAGTTCCGGTGGCATGATCCAGCCGATTCGTCGCCATTTGGGAGAACTGCAAATTGAGGAGGCGGCCTTTTCCTTGCAGTCGGGTGAAATTTCGGCCCTTACTCAGATTGGCGATCAGTATGTGATTCTTCAATGTATATCTCAAATTGAGGCTCGTTTACCTAACGAGGAATATTTGAGCCAGGCAAAAAAAACCATTGCAGAGTCCATTCGCGAGCGAAAGTTGCGTACGGCAGGTAGCAATCTTTTCCAAAGACTTCAGGAAAATGCCGAAGTCAAAAATGTCTTTAACGACGAGCAATTACGCAAGGACATGCCGGGCGTTGCTGCCACGATCAATGGACAACCAATTACCACAAAAGAATTAGCCGAAGCGTGTATTGCGAGACATGGCAGAGAGGTTCTTA
Organism: Planctomycetota bacterium; assembly: GCA_014237955.1. Classification (GTDB taxonomy): domain Bacteria; phylum Planctomycetota; class Planctomycetia; order Pirellulales; family UBA7805; genus UBA7805. Next base: position 5,810 of record JABABY010000046.1, on the reverse strand, counting down.
GTGCGCTTGTCAATCGCAAGATCATTGAAATTGAACTCGATCGCGCCCATTTGACGGTGACCGATCAGGATTTGGAATTGGAGGTCGGGCGAGCTGCTCGCGTAGCCGGTATTACCCAGGAGGATGGAACGCCCGATTTTTCCAAATGGTTCAAAATAATGGAGGAGCAGCAAAAAGTATCTAAAGATATGTATTTGGATAACATCGTATGGCCTAGTGTGGCATTGCGAAAATTAGTGCAGGGCCATGTGGAGGTTACGGAGAAAGATTTAGAAAAGGCCTATGAGGCCAATTACGGTCCCCGCATACGTTGTCGTGCTATTGTGATGAACAATTTGCGGCGAGCGCAAGAGGTCTGGAATATGTATCGGGCGAATCCAACGCTGGAAAATTTTGCGAAACTGGCTTCCGAGTACTCCGTTGATCCTGGAGGAAAATCACTTGGAGGCGTTGTGCCGCCTATCCAACGCCACGGTGGGCAAAAACCACTTGAGGACGAAGCCTTTAAGTTAAAGCCGGGTGAGCATTCCGGTCTCATCCAGATAGCTGATAAGTATGTTTTTCTTCTCTGCGAAGGTGTAACTAAACCCGTTGCTGTCGATAAGCCGGACGTCCGCGAGGTGCTGTATGAAGACATTCTTGAAAAAAAGCACCGGGTTATGATGGCGAGGCACTTCAAAAAAATTGTGGAACAATCCCACATCAGCACCACGCATTATCCGGAACTTTCCAAGAAGCGAGGCGTAGGCCCAGAAAAACGCGCTAACCGTTCTGCAGGTACACCGTTTCGCGGGTAAATCATTGCGCCCGCTTCCGCCGGGGTTTTTGGAAACTAAGCCAAGTTGGGCCTTGTTTCTGTGATTGTTGCCCCGCCCGATTTTGTAGTGTGGGGCCATTTTGTCCGAGCACGATGGAAAATGTTATCTCTCGACATTATCCTGAAGGTTTTAGCGACGAATACATTGAGGCCCCGTCGATGAGCTGCAACAGTGCAAGTTCCGATAATCCAGTCGATTATTCCAAGCCCTTTGACATCGAGGTGGCTTCCCGGGTCCAGCGATTGCCGCCCTATCTTTTTGGCAATATTAACGCGCTGTTACTCAAGAAACGTCGTGCTGGTAATGATGTGATTGATCTGGGAATGGGCAATCCATCAGATCCTCCGGAAGATTTGGTTATCGAAAAATTAGCCGAGACGACCAGGGATCCAAAAAATCACGGATACGGTCCTGCTGCGGGTTTGGAGAAATTGCGCAGTGAGGTTGCCAGTAAATACTTGACGCGCTATGGAGTTCGAATCGATCCCAGTTCAGAGGTGATTGTCTGTATTGGTTCCAAGGAAGGCTTTAGCCACCTTTGCCTCGCTTTAATGGGGCCGGGAGATACAGCCATTATCCCATCTCCGTATTTCCCGGTACATGCGTATGCAGTGATGTTGGCGTCCGGCAATACAATCGCTCTAGAAGTGGCAAATAGCGAACAATTTCTCTCAAATGTTGCGCATACATGCCAGCACATGTTTCCAAAGCCAAAATTGTTGATTGTCAATTATCCGCACAACCCTTCCGCAGTCACCGTCGAGGCGGATTTCTATAAGGAAGTTGTGAAGTTAGCCAAACGTTATTCCTTTAATGTCATTAGTGATTTTGCCTATGCCGATGTGGCGTTTGATGGTTATCAGCCCCCGAGTTTCCTGGCAGCGCCGGGTGCGAAAGAGGTGGGCGTTGAATTCACGACGATGAGCAAGGGATACAATATGGCTGGGTGGCGTGTTGGTTTTTGCGCGGGCCATCCCGATATGGTGCGCGCATTGGGAACGATCAAGGCCTATTATGATTATGGTCTTTTTACCCCCATCCAGATTGCTGCTATCATGGCCCTACGCCATACAGAGGCGGCTATTTTGCGCCAAAGTGAGATTTATCAGAAACGGAGAGATGTCCTCTGTGCTGGTCTTCGGCGGCTTGGTTGGGAGGTCGATCCACCCCGAGCTGGTATGTTCTGTTGGGCGGCAATCCCCGAACCTTGGCGATCTCGTAGCGATTCAATCGAATTTGCCACACTCCTGCTCGAAAAGGGAGATGTGGCGGTCAGTCCCGGCACTGGCTTCGGCCCGGCGGGTGAGGGCTTTTTGAGGCTATCACTCGTAGAGAATGAAAATCGCCTCCGGCAGGCGGTCCGTCAGATTGGCCGCTGTCTGTCTGCCCAAAACGTCGACTAATCGGGTCTTTTTCGCAGCAAATTGACCTTTTCGCAGGCTGCCCGTTTTGGTACTTACCCTACCCGGTCATGGTGCGTCTTTTGCGCTGGGTGCCGTTGTCGATTGTTGACTCGCATAACGCCTTATGGGATGCCATTCTCGCGACTAAACCCATACATCAATTAATCATTAGGAAGAGTGTTATGAAACGCTGGTGTATTCGATTGTCGGTGCTGTCCACCGTGGCTGCTCTAGGCTGTATCGCGATTGCCGAAGCAAAGAAAACAAGCACCGATCCCGCGATCGAGTCGATTGCCGCAAACGATGCGGTGCCGCATCCCGGGCCGGTTGCCAATCAAGCCCAGGCATTTGAAGCTGCTGCGGCACGTGAAGAACAGGATAAGAATCGCCAACATTCGGCCAGAAAATCAGGTGATACGCTACCTGCTGCCGCTGCGGAGTCTACCACAGTACCTCGTAGAGATCCTTTCGGATTGGGCGCACCACCTGCCACGGCCCCGGTTGCCGAACCCAAGCAACCATCAGAAAGAGCCACACAAAATCGTTATGAAAATGAACCAGCACCTGGGGGCAATCGTTATGCTCCTCAGGCCCCCATTGCAGCACCGGCTGCACTGCCCGCCAGGGCGCGTCATGCGGAGCCTCTAAACCCAGCAGACAATACCGATCAGAGGTATCGCGATCCGCAGAACCTGGCAACCCGCAATACCTCACCAAAGGCACCGGAATTTGATCGGCCCAATCGTGACCAGTCGGTCGACCGAGCGAATCCACCCGCCGCGGAACGATATGCTCGACAAACCACTCTGGGAAATCGGTTCTCGGGTCAAGCGGCGAATGCAACCGCTCCGGGATTGACCGGTGGTGGGCATCCCGGTGGACGTCATTTGGAAGGGCCACAGGGTCCCAAAGTGGTGTTGGAAAAGATCGTCCCTGAAGAGATCCAGGTTGGAAAGCCAACCACCTTCGATCTGAAGGTCGTTAATAGCGGGACCGTAACGGCGCACGATGTCCAAGTACACGATGTGGTGCCAAAGGGCACCCATCTCTTGGGTACCAAACCGGAGGCGGATTCTTCAAATGGCGGTACCCTACGTTGGTCGCTCGGAACCCTTGAACCGGGAGAAGAGAAATATATTGAAGTCAAATTAATGCCCGATACTGAAGGTGAGATAGGGAGTGTCGCCTCGGTCATTTTCGCAACGAAAGCCTCAGGACGTACGCTGGCAACAAAACCCGAACTAAAAATTGATGTAAGTAATTCCGGACAGGTGATGATTGGCGACCAGATATCCGTCGGGATTACAATTTCAAATTTAGGGACAGGAATCGCTCGCGATATTGTTCTTTTTGACACCCTCCCTCCTGAGATCCGCCACCCGGCGGGTTCGGATTTGGAGTTTGCAGTAGGTGATTTGAATCCGAAAGAGACGCGAAAGATTGAACTGGCTGTGACAGCCGCTCGAGCGGGCGTGGTGCGAAATGTTCTTTCAGCACGTGGTGATGGACATCTTGTTGCCGAAGCGACTATGAAGTTCGAAGTCATTGCTCCGCAGCTTGCCGTTTCGATTAAGGGGCCACGTCGTCGATATCTAGAGCGACAGGCAACGTATACCGTACAAGTTGCGAATCCTGGTACAGCAACCGCAGAGAACATTGAATTGGTCTCTCGACTGCCGCGGGCTTTGAAGTTCGTCTCGGCAAACAATGCCGGGCATTATGATGCTTCGACCCACGCTGTGTATTGGAGCCTTGCGGAGCTTCCAGAGGGAGAGCAGGGAAATGTCAAACTAGTGACCCTTCCGACAGAGTCCGGGGATCATACACTGCGCGTGGAAAGTACTGCGCAGGGTGACCTCAGCGATTCGAGCGAGGAGACTGTCCGTGTGGAAGGTTTGTCGGCATTGTTCTTCGAGGTTGTTGATGTCGAAGATCCCGTAGAGGTGGGCGGAGATACCGCTTACGAAATTCGCGTTCTAAACCAAGGCACTAAGGTTGCTAGTAACATCGTCGTAACGGCGATGCTTCCCCCAGATTTGAAGCCTCTTTCTACCGATGGACCGACCCATGGAAGAATTCATGGCAATCAGGTTGTTTTTGAACCACTACCTCGCCTGGTGCCGAAGGCCGATACGACCTACACAGTGCATGCCCGAGGTGTCGAGCCAGGCGATCAGAGGGTACAGGTACAGATCCAGAGTGATGACTTGAAAAGGCCGGTCACTAAAGAAGAGAGTACGCGCGTTTATGCTGACCAGTAGCCATCTTTTTGGATGAATCTTTGATTGGTTCTTGGCATGATGGTTCCTTTCTTAAAAAAATATTCTCAGATCGCAAAGAAGTCCGGATTTACCATTCTCGGATTCTTGGCGTTGGGGACGTTCAGCACGGGCTGTTACTCTCCGTACCATACCGATCGCGGTGCACTGACAGGTGGCTTGCTGGGTACCGGCGTGGGGGCCATTGTCGGCAATCAGTCAGGACATGCTGCTGAAGGCGCCCTGGTGGGTGCTGCTGTTGGTTCTCTAACGGGCGGTGTCATCGGCAATTCCTTGGATCAAGTTGAAGCAAACAATCGTGCGATGATTGCCGCTCAAATGGGCCGGGAAATTCCTCCCGGCGCGGTTCAAATTAGCGAAGTGATTTCCATGAGCAACGCCAATGTTGGCCAGCAGCAGATTGTCACACACATTCGCGCAAATGGTATGGCGGCGCCCATCACATCGAGCGATTTAATTACACTCAAGGAGGCAGGTGTTTCCGATGCAGTGGTGCTGGCCATGCAGGAGCAGCCCCGCCAATCGATTGTTGAGTTGCCACCCACGCCGGCACCTCATCCGGTGGTGGTAGAGGAGCATTATCACCATCGCTATGGTCCCCCTCGGCCACTCCATCGCTACCACTACCACTATCCGTTCTAAAGTGGCGGCGAAACAGCATGGTTTGACATTCTCAGGGTACTTCTGGCCCTCAAATCTTTCCCGTCCGGCCAACTCGATCATCACGCCATCCGCTTGTTCTTATCCGGGCCGATATGATTTGACGCACTGCCTCGATCCATATATGTTGGTTGATGCGTCCTCCCCCTGTGGGAGTGGCCCGGAACCGTTTCATTTCTTTGGAGTTCGTGAAGAATGGCAACTGCTGAGACAGAATTAACAAAACAAAAAGAACTTGTCGTCTGTTCCCATAACGAATGGGATCCTTTGGAAGAAGTGATTGTTGGTCGCGTGAGCGGAGGGGCAGTTCCCCCCTGGCATGTGACGCTGCAGGCAGCCACCCCCAAGGAATCCTGGGAATTGTTGAAGCTGCTCTCAGGCAAGCCAGCACCCGATGCAATGGTTCAAGCGGCACAACGTGACTTGGACCAGTTTATTCACATTCTCCAAAGCGAGGGCATCACAGTTCGGCGTCCTGACCCGGTCCCACAGACCGCTTCTTTTTCGACTCCTGATTGGCAGGTCGAATCGGGTTATAACGTGGCCAATCCGCGTGACGGATTGCTGGTTGTCGGTGAGGAAATCATCGAAACCCCGATGGCATGGCGGAGTCGTTACTTTGAGGTCCATGCCTATCGCGCACTTTTGCA
>JABABY010000045.1 GCA_014237955.1 Planctomycetota bacterium | reverse complement strand
AGTTGCCACCTCGATGGTTGTAGCTCGATTACTACAACAAACGGTTGCCCCGGTCACCTTTCCCTCTCAGACCCCTTTTTCTCAATGTCATGGTTGACGAAAATTCGATAAGAGCATAAACTCTTAAAACAGTTTTTGTTCTAGGGGTAGAATGTCGTCGAGGTGCCTCCGCACTTCTGGGGTTTTCCCCAGGTCCGATAGGATGAGTGACCGATGAAAGAGATTGCTACAATGGATTTGGCTTCCCCAGTGGGTATCTCCTCCGCAAAGAGGCCGGATCGTGCTCACGGGACTGAAGAGTTGGTAGCACAGATTCGCCAGCAGATTCATCTTAAGACAAGTGGACGGGTCCACAATCTCGCCATCGTTATGACCGGCACGCACGTTGTGCTAGAAGGCTTTTGTTCCAGTTTCCACTGCTATCAACTTGCTCAGCATGCTGCCATGAAAGTGGCAGAAGATTTTTCTGTGGATAACCAGATTCAAGTCCTTTAAGCAGTTCTCAGGAATTGGGAACAGCTTTGGTGCGCAGCCCCAGGGCACTTCAAAGCGAGGACTTTTAGGCCGGAATGGTCCCTGGCTTTTGCCAGTGCGGAGCAAACTCGGGCTCCATTGTCAGCTGTTTGGCTGCGGCGGCGTATACTCGGTCAACCGACAGGTCCCGCATACAGCGATGATGTTCCAGTGGACAGGTGCGTTTCATGCAAGGTCCGCAGGGGACATCTTCCGAAAGGTTGATGGCATGTGCGTAATTTGTGTTTCCCCACATTTTGTGCGTTGGACCATAGAGTGTAATCACGGGGACTCCAAATGCCGCGGCAAAGTGTCGTGGACCGCTGTCGCTGCTAATCATTAGCCGACTGCGTCGGACGCATGCTTTGGTGAGTCCGATCCCCAGCGGTTGGTCGGCAAGACTTTTGACCCGTGGGTGGGCGGCACGTAGGGCAACATCTGCGGCCGCGGCGCGTTCTTCCGGACCGCAGAGTATGAGTACATGCATCCCGTGACGAGTTGCAATGCGGTGCGCCAACGCTGCCAAATAGGTGTTCGGCCATGCCTTCGAAGACGCACGGCCTCCCCAGCCCCCCGCATTGTGGCACACCACGACTTCATTACCTGGGGGCAAACGCAAGCGGTGCCACACGCCGTCCGCTGCTGCTTCGTCTTGGGGTAGTGTTGCGAGTTTGAGTTTCGGTGGATTTGGGGAACATCCCATCAGATGGGCAAGTGCGAGATACGACTCCATGGTTGAGGCAGGGTTAAATCGGCCCCGTGATTTTTGAAATTTGAGTTTGTCGGTGAGCAGAGGACCACGACCGTACTGGGCATATCCAATGCGTTTGGGTGCGCCGCTGAGCCATCCCAGTATTCCGGTTCGAAGGGAATTGGGCAGTAATAAAACAGCATCGAGGCGTTGCTCACGGAGTTTGTGGATCAGGGACCGACTCCGTAGTTTGGAATCCCGGGATCTAGGATCATACAACATTTGTGTATGAAACCAATCAGTACCTGCCAGTACGTCCGATACGTAGGGTCGCATTACGCCAATCAGATGAGCAGCTGGTCCATAATGCTGCCGGATGGCCTGCAGCGTTGGCGTTGCCATGACAACATCGCCAATCCAATTGGGAAGGAATATTGCAATTTTCATAGTGGTTACGGAGTGTACTGGGACAGTTTGTTTTACAGCAACCTCAAAAGGTGCTAGCAGTTTTGATCTTGGGTTCCGCAGAGTTGGCGTATATCTTTTGAGTACTGGTTCAAAAGGTTCATTTTGTCTTTTGGTTTTCAATATGACGATCACGCGCGCACCACGGACAATTTTTCACCTTTCCACTGAAAAGAAATGGCAGGGTGGAGAACAGCAAGCACTGCATCTAGCTGAGGGGCTCAGGCAGAGGGGCCATCGATCCGTGATTGTTGCAAGGCGGGGTGGTGCTTTTGCCGAGCGTTTACAGGCGGCAAATTTTGAGGTGCATACCTTCGGTCATCGTGGTCGCGGGCCAGACTCCCTGTGGGCATTACGTCGTCTTGTCTCTTCCATGGCACCTGACGTAATCCATTCGCATGATGCACACGCGATTACTGCGGGTGGTCTTGCAGTGTTTGGACGGAAGCCACCACTGCGGGTGGCTTCGCGTCGGGTTGCCTTTCCAATCCGATCGATACGAAAATTTCGCCTCCTTACAGATGTTGTTGTTGGCATTTCTCGGGCAGTCATGGAAGTTTGTCGCCAACATGGTATTCCAGATTCGATGCTCCGGCTCGTGCCAAGCGGTGTGGATCCAGATCGAGTAGCAGCAGGCGATCGAAATCGCGGCCGACGAAGTCTATGCCTTCAAGAGGATGAGCCACTTTTGACCGTCGTTGCCTCACTCACACCCTGTAAAGGCCATACTTTTTTGCTCGATGCTCTTCCCGAGGTCGTTGCCCATTTTCCAAAACTTCGGGTCGCTTTTGTGGGAGACGGTGAAATTGCCGCTCCGCTCAAAGCTCAAGCGACTCGACTGGGATTAGAATCATACACAATGTTTTTGGGCTACCGACATGATGTTCCCGACATGATTCAAGCGGCTGATCTATTTGTCATGCCATCACTTACAGAAGGGCTCGGTACTTCGCTGCTCGATGCGATGTTTGCCCGGGTACCCATTGTGACGACTGGGGCAGGGGGAATTGCCGATGTGATCGGATTGGATGACCCGCAAGGCCCATGCGCCCGCGTGGCTACCGCTCGGGACAGCCAATCTCTGGCTAGTGCGATCGTAGAAGGGCTTTCGCGAAAAGATCAGGGAGCCTTGCTTGTGGAACGAGCCTTCCAGAGGGCCCACGAAAAGTTTACCCACAACGAGATGGTAACGGGGACGTTGGCGGTCTACAACGAATGGCTTGGGAAAAATCGTCAGCGGGCCGCATGAGCCCTCGACCAGAGTGGCCTCTGACCCATGGTTCTAGTGCACTATTGATCTGTCGGTGCCGAATCAATAGTTTTGCAACAGGTAAACACTGCGATGCGTCCGGTGAGCATTTTGGGATCGAGTAGTAGTCGCATCAGGTTTCGATTTCGCTTGCGGGAATCAGCATCACGTTCACGCAAAATCAGATGGCGAAACGTTCGCCACCAGAAAAAAGGATAGAGAAGTGGCAATAACGCAGTTGCCAGACGCCGTCGCCGATTAAAGGCGACCTGTTCGATTTCAAAACCACATCGCCTGAGTCCTAATTCGATGATTGGCAGGGGTGCCGGATGGATATGTTCCATGTAGATACTGCCCAATATCGGATTTTTATGATTGATGGGTTGTGGAGCACAATCATCGAATCCGGTGAGAAAGTAATTTAGCCGCGCTTCGATGGAATGGCAGTTTGGAGTACTCAGGACAATACGCCCGCCAGGTTTGCAAACTCGGCAGCATTCCCGAAGGAAGTGGTAATGGTTTTCAACATGTTCGAGCACCTCAATGGATACAACAATGTCGAAGCTGGCGTCGGGAAAGGGCCAGCGACCACCCAGATCTGCTTGTTGAAATGGGATTGTGGGAGCGAAGTAATTGTTGGGGTCAATATCGGTCGCTGTGACCGTAAAATTCTGCTTTTGCGCCCAGAGAGAAAAGGCTCCCTCTCCTGCACCCACATCGAGAAGGGAACCTCGTGGTAGCTTTCCGACAACTTTTTGGACAGTCTCGTGGAGGCCGGGTATTGTGATTGGCTCGGGGATTCGATCCTTGGTCAACCCGTTGCCATCGGTTGTAGAATTCTTCTCGATGATGTGCGTCTGGCGGCTTGAAATTTCAGGAGTCGATTTTGTTAGTTGTGTAACGGACATGAAAATATTTTTTTGCACTCCGCTAGGCAGCATTTTCTTTTTTTGGTAATTGGATCGAAGAAGGAGGGTTTTCCGGATTGTTTTGGTTCAGGGCTGAGGATATCGCTGGATCCTTTTCCAAGGCCAACAAAAAGGCATATTTTGTGAATACCCCATTGGCTGCAAGACAACTGAGCAGCAACCCCTCCCGGCCATCTCGAAATCCTTGTTTCCATAGGTAATGCCTCAGGAATCGAAGTACGGGGCGCATGACCAGATTAAGAAATCCAGGCTTGCTTCCTTTTTCTTGCAGATCCTGTGCGGCCAATTGGGAGTAGTGGATGTTTTTTTCCAGCATCTCCTTCAAGGAAGCGCAGGTGTAGTGCAATAAAGAGCAGTTTAGTCGTCCGATGTTCTTGGATGGCACAAGTAGATGCTCATGGACATGGCGATCATCATAACAGCACTCTTCTTTTCGAAAGAGTCGCACTGGGGCATCTTTCTGCCAGCCACTGAAGTGAATGGGCTTGCCCACAAAGTAATTGATTCGTGGAATGCGGTAGGCATCGTCTTTTAATGTGCCTGTAAGAAGTTCGTTGATTTCCTCTGCCAATTCATCAGTGACTCGTTCGTCGGCATCGAGTGGCATGACCCATGGATACCTTGCTTGTGGGATGGCCCAGTTTTTGAAGTTGGAAGGGTTAATATATTCTCGTTGTATGATTCGAATTTTCGGATCGCTGTTGGCAAGATCTGCCACAATATCAAGGGTTTCATCGGTTGATCCGGAGTCGGCTACCAGAATCTCTGCAGCGATGTTCCTCACGGAATCGATGCACGCGCGGATGTTATGCCCTTCATCTTTGCAGGGAATCAGTACGGAAAGTTTCTGACGCATGTGAAAAAATCACAATAGCACAATAGATTGTCTGTTTGGCCATTCCATCAACGTGAAAGAATATAGACGATTATGGGATGACGAAGAATGCTAATTGCCTGCAGAATGATGGACGGTTTGGGAATCACGCAGGACGATTTTTTAGTGGTAGCATCGCTATTTACTGGCAAACCTGCCTTGCGGCAATTTTCCCACACTTTTATAAGGTGCAGGTGTCTCCTTTTTAGGACAATCGAAATCGAATGGAAATACTAGCATGTGGCGAGGTTGTTAGGTGATGGATGGTGCACATGATTTTCATGACTTTCGGGCCAAGTTATTGCAGGAGTCTGCGTGGCCAAAAGTAGTCGATTATGTCCGCTGGCAACACGACCGCATCGCGGCTAAGTCGGCGGGAATTGCGTCACCGTTACCTCCGGATACCGTGCCACTTTCCATCAATTTGGATTTGACGACGGCATGCAATTATCAGTGCGATCACTGCATTGATTGGGAAATTCTCAATTCGAAGAAAAAGCATGACGAAAACAAACTTCGCGATTCGCTCCGCGAACTGGCGCGTCGCGGTATGAAATCAGTCATTTTGATTGGTGGTGGTGAGCCAACACTCCATCCGCGTTTCGTTGAATTCGTGCAGTATCTAAAACAACTCGGGTTAGAAGTTGCCATTGTTACTAACGGCAGTCGAGGAGAGACTTTGTTGGCAGCTATCGAATATCTTGAGGGTCCGGATTGGATTCGCCTTTCTCTCGATGCTGGTACCGATGAAACGTTTCAACGCATGCATCGGCCTCATCAACGGTTAACGCTAGACGAAATTTGTGCCTGGGTACCGCAACTCAAAGAGAAGAATAGCTCCGTTCGCATCGGCTATTCCTTTGTTGTGACCTGGAAGGGTGCCGCCCGAGAGGAGGTTCCAATTATCGAGAATATTGATGAACTTGTGATTGCGGCAGAGCGAGCTCGTAAGTATCAGTTCGACTATTTTTCCGTGAAGCCTTTTTTAATGCGACAGCAGGACAACCATGCCGAGATTATGGATCCCCAGTCGGCTGCACAGCAATTGAACGATGTAATTGCCCGCATCAAAAAATCAGTGGCAGAAGCAAAACGGTTGGAGACCGATTCATTTGACGTTGTTGAAAGCACAAACCTCCAGCTTCTGGAAAATCAGACTTGGCGGGATTATACCCGCCAGCCGAGTCAATGCCATATGCAGGCCCTCCGGCAGGTCCTAACGCCGCATGGTATTTTTAACTGTCCGGGCTACCGGGGTGTTGCGATGGCACGCATTGCAGGTCCCGGCGATTATTGTAGCGAGGCCGCAATTCATCAGACGCAACACAAACTGGCCGATGCGATTGAGACTTTTGATGCTTCACTCCAATGTGCCAACGTGACCTGCCTTTACAATGCAACAAATTGGTGGCTTCAAGAATTGATCGATCATCCGGAGAAGATCGAACAGATCGAAACAGTACCAGATGGCTCAGATCTGTTTCTCTAAAGCCTGATGCCGTCCAGTCAATCCGCTGTTGTCCATGCCGTGCGCCGATGGATTCCTCAACAGGCCCATTGGATGAGCAGAGCTGCAATGATGAGCCATGCGGCTACCGTTAGTACCCAGTTGCTGTGACGGTAGTCGCAGCGGCCTTTGGAAATCCGCCAGATCTGTACCGCCCGAAAGGGGAGTTGGTATAGCAGGAGGGCAAACAGCAATAATCCTGCAGGGTTGAAATGCCATGCCTGGCGAATATGTCCGTGTGCAAGTGCTACAAAGCATCGTGTCAGCCCACAGCCCGGGCAGTCCAAGCCAAAAAAGCGTTTCCAGGTACAGATGCCGGGGAGTGTTCCAAAAAACGGAGCCTCCACTCCTCCGGATTCAGGAATATTCAAAAATGCAGCTACGGCAAGTATCAGTGCAGATACGACAAAAATCGAAAGATGGTACCGGTACCGAGATGTGGATTGTTGGGAAGTAGTGGGAGACATCGGGGCGGGCGAATGAAGGGTTTCCTCAACCCCTGTGTCGCTCATGAATCCCGATCCTTTTTTGACTTTTCGATCGCCTGTTGAAATGTCTCTAACTGTTCTCGAATAAGTCCTGAATGAGGGTCGCGAAGGTTGGCTTCGGCTTGATATCGGATTGCATTTTCATAATCTCTCTTTGCATAATAGCAGCGACCAAGCGTGTCGAGATAACCGGCAGCATTGGGACGGAGATCGAGGGATTTATGGGAATAACGGATTGCTTGGTCTGCTAGTTTCGCATCAATCTCGCCAAGTGTGTTCCCTGCCAACCAGGCAAACAGGTTATACGCATTGGCTAATCTTTCTTTGATCTGAAGTGCACTAGGTTTTTTGGCAATTTGTTCTCGTAGCTGTTGGATGTTTTTCTGAAACTCATTCAATGCCTCACGAATCTTGTCTTGCGTATCCTCGTGCTGTTCGCTTGTCTGATCGGAAGCACGGTATAAAGCGATTAACACATCTGCATCGCTGGGGTCTTTCTTGAGGGCCAAATTCAATTGCTCGAGTTGTTTGTCCGTTTGGCCCTGGACTTCGTAAGCAGAAGCCCGAAAGAAATGCATCCGCGAATGGATGTTGTTGGGTTTACGTCCTATTTTGACAACAATATTGGTAAGCTTTTTATTGCCATCCATTGCAACAACGAAATCAAGTAAAATATCACTCGCCTTATTGTCTTGTTGCTGATCATGCAACATTTCTGACATCAATAAAACGGCGCGCGCTCCGAACTCAGATGAGCTATCAATCTTAATAACGGTGCGATACTCTTCTTCAGCCCAATCGAACCAGCCTCGTTTTTCGAGTAGTAGGCGTGCAACTTGAAGGTGTTTGACCGCATTATCAGAATTCATTTCGCGTGCGGTTCTAACAAGGTCTGTCGTGTCTGTCTCTTTTCCGAGAGATCGCTTCGCGTATGCCAAAGGGTAGAGAAGGAAGGGATCTTTCTTAAAAAGATCGGAAAACTTATTGCCGATCGCTTCGATTGCATTGGGTGCTTGTTTGTCGAGGAATAATATAACTAACTTCCGGATGCTCTCTCTGTTGTCAGGCTGTATTTCGACAATTTGCTCTAGATAGGGTTCGACCTCATCTTCACGACCGGCTTTTTCCAGTCGATCTACCAAATGGAAAAGTACCTTCTGTATGATCTCATGATTGGTTTGATCGCTCGCTTCTTGCCAGAGAAGTTGCTCTTCCTTTACTAGCATTTTCCACTGGTCAATTGTTGCATTCATATCGTCAGAATGTGTGAGAATGTTGCGTAGCCACAGAACCGCCTGTCGCTTGGATCCTTCCAGTTGACTATCAATCTGTAGTTTGCGATTTTCCCAGGTTTGTTCGGCGTTATTAAAATCTAGGATTTCAATGGCGGCGAGTTTTGATAATGGAATGGATTTCTCATAACGAACGATGCGGCAGAGCGCCGCAATTTCCGGATCGCCTGGAGAGTCCCCGAGACTTTCAATGATTTTCAGGCGTTCCGCTTCCTTTTGTTCCCCGTAGTTTTCTAATTTGTCTTGGATTTCGGATGGATCGGTGTCGCGGACCCAGTCCACCTTGATGGCGGAAAGAAGATAACGAGCTCGCATGACGATTTCTACATCGTTGCTAACCAGTGCGCTAGCCAGCGCATCAAGCGATGGGGCCCCGATACGGGTGAGCTCATCCTGTGCTTGTTCTCGAAGAACATATTTGTCGTGTCCGAGCTGTTTTACCAACTTTTCAATTTGCGCAATCTCATCCGAATCGGTTCCCAATGCATTGTCATTGGCCCACACTCCGTGACAGAAAACTGCGAGTGCTAAAACGGAAGATGCGAGGATGAGGTGGGTGGGCTGTAAATTTAAAAACCAGCGCAGATAGATTGATCTCATGTCGCTCAACCTCATCCCCTTAAATAGTCCGGATGTTAAAATCACCTTCAGCATACCCTACATTTCGTGAATTTTGCAAGCAATCCGAAATAGAAGGAATTTGGTTTATTCGGAATGAATCTCCGGTATGTCCGATAGGAAAAACTGCGACACACAGGATTCGTCTCTGGAACAGATTTGATTCCAGAGCAATGGTTAAGAAAAGAAAACTCGCTGCCACATATCAAGATGCGGCAGAGTCGTTTTCCATTTCCTGTATGTACTGACGAAGCCGTTCGACTTCGTCGGTGACATGACGGATTTTCAACATATTCTGTATCCGCTTTACCAGTTCCACTCGGTTGACTGGTTTGCTCAGGAAATCGTCGGTCCCAGCTTCAACCGCCCTCTCAATGTCGCCCAGTTCGTTCAGTGCTGTGACCATTAAAATCATGATTCCACTTGTCTGTGGATCATCTTTTAGTTGGCGGCAGACCTCGAAACCAGACAATTTCGGCATCATGACATCCAAGAGGATGACATCGGGATGAAAGACAACAACCTTTTCTATGGTTTCCTGACCATCCCGCGCGATTTCTATCGCGCAATCAATATCAGTTAAATAAGCCTCAAGCAACTCGACATTTGGCTGATTGTCGTCGGCAATAAGGATCTTACTTTGAGATGTAGTCATGGAAGGTTGGTTCCTGTGTCGGTGGCTTCTTGCCGGATTTTGATCTCAGAAAATTATAATCGCGCCCAACCGGTACGGAAATACGTCCTGTCCAGGGAAGTGTTTATCATCCGCCCGTTATATCGAAGAAGGCAATTGTGTCGAGAATCCTCGATCGTCTCTTTGTCAATTGTTATTCTGTCGCGCAGCCTCATCACCTGCGAATATTGTGAGGTTTGTCATGCGTCTGCTTCGTGCTGTTAGCTGTGCCTCGGCAAACAATGCTCCCAAAAATTCTATTTTTATGATGTTATATTGTTTCGGCGAGAGAAGTTGCCGGTACCGGATAATGGGTGCAAAATTCCGAAATCTCGGATCGGATGCGGGTAAGGGTAGCTGGTTCCTCGGCAGAATGTAGCGCCTTAAGAATCCAGCTCCCGATTTTAGCCATCTCATCGGTTCCCATACCACGGGTCGTTAGCGCAGGTGTGCCAATCCGGATTCCAGAGGGATCTTTTGGCTTTCGTTCGTCAAATGGGATCATGTTCATGTTGACCGTAATGCCGCATTGTTCAAGAGCGACTTCAGCCGATTTGCCACTGAGACCTATAGGAGTGACATCAACCAACAGCAGGTGGTTGTCTGTTCCACCGCTGATCAGGCGGAGACCCCCAGCGGCTAGGGTATCGGCCAAGATTTTCGCATTTTGAATGATCTGAGCTGCATATTTTTTGAAATCATCCTGTAGCGCCTCGCCAAAACAGACCGCTTTTCCGGCCACGACATGCATCAACGGGCCCCCTTGTATGCCCGGAAACAGATTGCGATCAAGCATCTTCGCATTCTCTGCACGGCAGAGTATGAGTCCTCCGCGTGGTCCACGGAGCGTTTTGTGTGTGGTGGTGGTCACAAAATCGGCAACGGGTACGGGATTGTTGTGCAGACCGGCTGCTACCAGACCAGCATAGTGTGCCATGTCCACAAAAAGTGTTGCATTAATCTCGTTGGCAATCTCGGCAAACTGTTCGTGTGGGATTTCTCGAGGATAGGCGCTGGCACCGGCAATGATCATTTTGGGTTTGTGTTGCCGCGCCAATTTAGCGATTTCACTAAAATCAAAGCGATGTGTCGTTCGATCCACACCGTAATGAACAAACGAGTAGAGCTTGCCTGATACATTCAACTTCATGCCATGTGTCAGGTGACCACCGTGGGCCAGATCCAGACTCAAAACGGTATCTCCAGGCTCAATAGCCGTCAGATAGACTGCCATGTTGGCCTGAGAGCCGGAGTGAGGCTGCACATTGGCATGTTCAGCTCCAAAAAGTTGTTTTGCACGGTCGCGTGCGAGATCCTCCGCGACATCTACGAACTGACAGCCACCGTAGTAACGGTGACCTGGATAGCCCTCCGCATATTTGTTTGTCAGCACACTTCCTAATGCCTGCATCGTTGCACCGCTGGTATAATTTTCACTCGCAATCATTTCGAGGCCATCCTGCTGGCGTTCGATCTCGCCTGCTATGGCTGCCCACAACTCGGGGTCCTGAAGTTCAATAAGATTCATAATAAAGGTCCTTTGTCCCGAGAAGATTTAAAAGCAATCCATCCGGCACACTTGTCCCAAAGGAATCGGCGGCTTTTTGGGATCGTGAAAATCTGTAGTTTGCAGAGTTATTATTTTCTGACGTGCCAGCTTGTCAATCCAGCATTCGGTGGGGATGAAAAAAGTATTGCTCTTGCTGGCTCCTTCATGCCAAGGTTGCCTCTTCTGTTAAGGCAACTTGCTTTACTCCTCGCCATTCTACGAGGATGCTTCTGCTTGAATACCCGTTTGGGGCTGAGAAATAATGATATTGAGTTTTCCCACGTTGTTCGAGAGACCACTCGAGCGGTCATTGATCTTCAAATAGAGCGTTCCCGATTGCTGAGGTGTCAACCGTTTTTCCGATCCGACCGGTTCGGGGGATAATAGCCCACTTCTGGCTGAGGGCAGATTCCCATCAGGATGGACCGCTCCGAGCAGCATGCCAAGAGGCTGTCCCTCGACATATTGCAGGGTAATCCCCCCAGGCTCGCACCACCAGATTCCCTCTCCTTCTTCTCGGTTCAGTTCATAGCGGCCCATCGCGCGAATGTGGTAGGTCTCTCCAGCTTTAAGGCGGATGCCGCTACTTTGCCAGCCACGGTTTGCCGCGATGCTGACTTTTACGCCGCCAGGCGGCAGGGGTTTGCCTACAGAGTATTGGATTGCAGAACTCGCCAGATCGTGCCCATGTTCGATTGCAGTCACAAAGATCAACCACTCCTCACACAACTGCTGCCAATCATCGGCAAATGCTTCGCGCAGTGCTTTGTTTAATCCAGAGCCGGTTTCTGTACGGTTCAGTTCCCGAAATCGATTCCGATAATGAGGATGGCCATCGAGAAATGCCGCTGCGGCCCAACACCATCCATAAGGTACATTTTCCTGATGAGCGTTTGCACCGTAGGAAAGGATTTTTTCTAGTGGAAGAATTCGCCCACCGGCCACTTCATCCTGAACGATTCGAATTCGTCCGAGCATCGGCACATCGCGTTTGTTTTTGGGGAAATGGGCAACGCTCAGTTGTGCATTCTCCCAGCGGTGTGTAGCAAGTAGTTCTGCCATGCCCTCGGAGTGCCAGGGCGGGCTTGTCGTTGGAAAAAATGAAGACATAAATCCGTGCACACCTTCATGAAGCAGCAAGTGTCGGCGATAATATTCCAAATCCTCATTGAACATCCAAAATTCATCATTTCTGGTGAACCCACTCCGAAAAG
>JABABY010000044.1 GCA_014237955.1 Planctomycetota bacterium | reverse complement strand
AGATCTCGCAATTTCATCTCCAAAGGTCCTTGCTGTGCGAGCAGGCGACTTCGCAAATCATTGCGAGAGACAATCGAACAACCGATTTGTTCCACGGAAATACCTGCGGCGACATTGGCCAGACGGGCAGCGATTTGTCCCGAATACCCTGCCGCCATGCAGATCCCGATTGTGGCCAGCACGACATCTCCTGCCCCCGTGATGTCGTAGACTGTTCGTGGGTTGGTAGAAAATAATTCGGCTTCCCCGGTTGCGTTTGCCAGCACCATTCCATCGCTATCAAGGGTAACGACAGCCATCTCCAAATTCGTAATCTCGCACAATTTTCGGGCCGCTTGAAAAGCGTCGGAGGGTGTATCGATCGACAGGCCGGTGGCTTCTGCCGCCTCAGCGCGGTTGGGTGTTATGAGTGTGGCACCGTGGTACATCCGATAGTCGCGTGTGCGGACGGGATCCACGATGACCGGAATTCGAAGCGTTTTTGCCTCGTTGATGATTGCTCGAAGTAGCGCGGGGGTTACGAGTCCTTTGGCATAGTCGGAAAACAGAATAACGTCAAAATCTGAAAGACGGTTGCGGATGCGAAAAATCAGCTCTTTTTCTATTTCGGGTGAAATAGTTTCTCGTACTTCATTGTCAACGCGCAAAATCTGATGAGGATGTTTATTGGCTGCGAGTCCCATGAATCGCTGTTTCGTCGTGGTAATCCGTGTCGAATCTGTTAGTAGCATCTGACAATCAATGGATAGATCCTCAAGCATCGTGCGGACAGAGGCCCCCGATTCGTCGTTGCCGATTGAGCCAGCGCACTGCACATCCGCACCGAGACCATGGAGAATCTGGCAGACGTTTCCGGCCCCCCCTAATTTTTGTTCCTCACGGTCTGCTCGCAGAAGAATGACGGGGGCTTCCTGACTGATGCCCTCGGCATTGCCCCAGGTATAGCGATCTAGAATAAAGTCTCCGATCACCAGTATTTTTTGGCTGTCTAGAGAATCCAAAGCATCTAGTAGGTCAAGGGTTTTCATCCGGATGATCTCTCTATAACATCGTGCTCATGCAAACCGAGCCAACAGGAGGCGACGATGCCACCCCATGATGGTTTCCGTTTTATACTCATCTGAGACTTTGGGGCATAGAGAATTTTATGCCGGATCCAGTGCTAGCAGTGGCACATTGTTGGTACTAAAACACTAAGAATTTGTTGCAGCCCGTTTGATTAGGGGTTTTAGTAGGCGGCTTAGATCGTCCCCGCCTTCGAGAATTTTAGAAGTGGTGATGAGGGCATAGAGTTTCATGTCTGCGGGCCAAATGGAGCGTAGCTTGACTAAATCCTTGTGTGTACAAACGGCCACACTTGCCTCAACCTTTTTTAGCCAATCAAGCAAATTCGTGACGTCCTGGCGATCATATCGGTGATGGTCGGGGAACTCGAGCCAACCGGCAAGATTCCAGTTGCAACTTGAGGTAATGGTCCGCCGAAAATTTTGTGGATTGCCAATTCCACAAAAAGCAGCGATTTGCTCACCATCGAGCGATTTGGGGTCAACACGGCGACCATCGGTACCAAGAAGCGAGTCCACATGGTGGGTTATTTCCAACCATACAGCATTCGGCGCCAACGTCTTAATCCGTTGGCGAACATCCTCTCGTTGCTCATGATCGATCAACTCGCAGCGGGTTAGTGCTACAGCATCTGCGCGAACGATATTTGAAACCGGTTCCCGAAGAGTGCCACGAGGAAACACATGTTCAAACCCGAAAGGCTCAAGTGCATCGATGAGAACGATGTCCAAATCACGGGCCAGCCGTCGATGCTGAAAACCATCATCTAACAGAATTGCTTGGCAAGCGTGCTGTTCAATGGCACTCGTTGCTGCCGCGACGCGGTCAGGATTCTGTATGTGTGGCACTTGAGGCAATTTTTCCGAAAGTTCCATTGCCTCGTCATTCTGTTCGCTGCTGCTGCTGCCATACCCGCGACTGACGATAGCAACCCGCACCCCATTTTCAAGAAAATAGGTAGCCAATAACTCGACCGTGGGTGTTTTTCCGGTGCCGCCTAAAGTTAGGTTGCCAACGCTGATGACAGGTACACCTACAGCCTGGATTGTACGGCGACCCTTATCAAAACAATGATTTCGATAAGCGACTGCCCAACGATAAGGGATTTCTGCCAGAGAGAGACCAAAGCGGGCAATCGTTGCGAGCAGACCGCAAGCTTGTCCGCTAACCAATGCTCGAAATGTTGAGGAAGAGAGCAATGCTCAAACCAGTAGTAAGTGACGGCGAAAATTTCGTGCCAGTCACGATTTTATCCGGTACCGATCCATCTTACAGTTTTCGACAAATAGCGTCCGCCATCTCCTGTGTGCCGACTGCGGTAGGGTCATCGCGATGAGGCTTCAAGTCGTATGTTACTTCTTTGCCTTCAGCAATAACGGCAGCAACCGCATTTTCGAGACGCTCGGCCGCCTCTTTTTCACCAATGTGCAGTAACATGAGCATTCCCGATAAAATTAACGCTGTCGGGTTGACTTTGTTTTGGCCTTTATACTTCGGTGCACTACCGTGGGTAGCCTCAAATACCGCCCCTTCGGGGCCGATATTGGCGCCAGGCGCGACACCCAGTCCTCCTACAATACCAGCGCCGAGATCACTAACAATGTCGCCATAGAGATTCGGCAAGACCAGGACATCATATAATTCTGGTTTCTGTACCAGTTGCATACACATGTTGTCGACGATCCGTTCTTCAAATTCGATATCGGGAAAATCTTTAGCGACTTGTGCAGCGGTGTCCAGATAAAGGCCATCACTGTATTTCATAATATTAGCTTTGTGGACCGCAGTAACTTTTTTGCGCCCATTGTCGCGCGCGTATTCCATCGCACAGCGAACAATGCGTTCGGTGCCCGAAATACTGATTGGCTTGATAGAGATACCGGTTTCTTTTCCCAGGGTTTTAATTTTTCGGTCGGAGGGCAATCCATTAATGAATTCGATCAGGCGATCGGTTGCTTCTTCTCCAGCTTCGAACTCAACACCGGCGTAGAGATCTTCGGTATTTTCACGAACAATCACTAGATCCACCGGTAGGTCAGAAAAATAGCTGCGAACCCCCTCGTACTGTTTACAGGGTCGGATACACGCAAAGAGGCCAAGTTCCTGACGGAGATAAACATTGATACTGCGAAATCCAGTACCAACGGGTGTTGTGATCGGGGCTTTTAGTGCGCATCGCGTACGACGGACACTCTCTAGCGTACTATCCGGAATCGGCGTTCCGGCAGTCTCCATGACATCAATGCCCGCTTCCTGGATGTCCCAATTGACCGCCACACCTGTAGCATCGATGCACTTTTTAGCTGCTTGTGCAAGTTCAGGTCCCGTGCCATCGCCTGTGATTAATGTGATTTCATAAGCCATAATTACTAACTTGTCTCGCTATCGATAGGACGGTTTGTGACTGCGATCTACTTCCGATGAGTGATTGCTTCCCTGTTTTATAAGAGGAGAAGTAGGGTGTGTCTGGAGAAAGGATGCAATCGGTTCAGGAACGAAAAAGGCTATCAGATGGCTGCAATATCGTCAACGAGGGCAAGCCAATTTCGCGTGGCCAGGAATATGTCGGAGTGTTTACAGCAGGCGTGATTAGTAACGCGTGCTTTGCAACCAGTTTGTTCGCCAGGTTTGTATAAGAAGATACCAAAAGCGTCGATTTGCAGAGTTGCAAATCGTGTAGTCCCCGGTGGCCAAGGTGCAAGCTCGCGGTATAACTGAATGCGGCCTGTGCAGCTTGATTCTGGATTGAAGTTTGGCTTGCAGTCGCCGAAACTAGGGTGCTCGATTACAGCATCGCTATGGATACCCGGTTGTTGCTTGCGCAGAGCATAATGCTTGGTTGCCAAAGCAGATTTCAATGGAAGCAGGTCAGCGTGATGTCCGAGGACGGTGTGGGTTCTGGCGTGATTGGGCGTATTGCAAGTGTCGATTTTGGAACGGTGCGCATCGGTATTGCAATTACGGATCGACAACAGAAAATTGCCAGCCCGCTCGATAATTACAGGCGGCAGAATGATGTCCAGGATGGCGATTATTTTCGGCATCTTGCCGCTAAAGAGCAGATCTCGTTATTTGTAGTCGGTTTGCCGATTCACTTGAGTGGCGAGGAAAGTCAGAAATCCCTAGAGGCTCGAGATTTTGGCAATTGGCTGCAGAATCAGACGAGCGTACCGGTGGTTTTCTTTGATGAGCGGTTTACGACGCAAATGGCCGATGAAATGCTCGCCGTCGGTGGTTTGACTAAGAAACAACGTCAAGGGCGTCGGGATAAATTGGCGGCGCAAATCCTGCTCACGGCGTATCTCGAGTCGGGACCGATGGGCAAAACCGATACTCGTGGATTGGACGATCCTTAAGTGACCGATACGGTGCAGCGGTTAATCGTTGGGTGTGGGTATCTGGGCAGTCGTATTGCGCAGAGGTGGCGGAGTCAGGGAGATGTCGTTTGTGTGCTGACCCGTAGTGTCGATCACGCTTTGCAATTTCAGAAGCAAGGTTTGAGAACGCACGTGGGAGATATTTTAAAGCCAGAAACACTCACGGATCTCCCGGCACCAGAGACCGTGCTTTTTGCGGTGGGTCACGATCGGTCAAGTGGCGCATCGATCCAGTCGGTGTATGTGGACGGTTTTCACCATCTATTGGATGCCCTGCCGCCATCGTCCGGTCCGGTACTCTACACAAGTTCAACAGGAGTCTACGCCCAAGAAGATGGCGAGTGGGTCGATGAAGATTCCATGTGCGAGCCAGACCGAGAGGGGGGCAGGGCTTGCTTAGCAGCCGAAAAGATGTTGCGTGCACATCCACGTGGGCAGGATGCAATCATTCTAAGACTGGCTGGTCTATACGGTCCTGGTCGCATCCCTCGCAGTGTCGATGTGGTTGCCGGAAAGCCGCTTCCGGTTACCGGGAATGATTATTTGAACTTGATCCATGTGGAGGACGCCGTGGCAGTTCTGCTCGCCGCTGCTGATCAGGGGGGGCTGGCTCGCACCTACAACGTGTCAGATGGTTCACCCACGAACCGACGCGAATATTTTACAGCTCTTGCCCGACTTCTCCGAGCTCCCACACCCCGCTTTGAGGTTGCGGCGGAGTGGTCTGAGCGGAAAAGTGGTACCAACAAGCGAGTCTCTAATGATCGCATGATTCGTGAACTTGGCGTCCGGCCCATCTACCCGACGTATCAAGAGGGTTTGGCAGCCATTGTTTCCGAAATGAGAGGCCAGAATCTGGATTGAGAGGCAACCAGTTGCCGCTTGGCGCGGAGGCAAGTCGATCCTTAAAATCAATGGATTCATTCACGATTGTTTCTGTTGAGATTCTTAGCTACGCTATCTCCTCTTACGGTTCCCAAAAGAAAGTAGATGCATGCTCAATCGTCAACCCCTTTTTCCCCATGTTATTGAACTGAACCATGCCGCAGGGCATCGGTTTGGATGTAGCGTGTATCTCATTTACGATGACGAGCAATGGCTGCTGATCGACATCGGTTTTGAAGATGCTGTCGATGAAATTGTGGAATTGATTCGGCAACTCGACTTTCCACTTTCCAAATGCGTCACGCTGATTGCAACCCATGCGGATGCGGATCATGTCCAGGGGTTGGCCCGCGCGAAACAACGCATCAAGACCACCGCAACAGGACATCCGTTGGCAGCCAAGCCGCTCGCGGAAGGGGATCGGATCAAAACCTTTGCGGAGATTCAGTCCCAGGGAATCGACCTCGCGATGCCACCGGTAGAATTGGACCGGCTCGTCGAAGATGGAGATACGATCGAGGTCGGCGGTCTGGAGCTTGAGGTCTGGTACACGCCTGGCCACACAGACAGTCAACTCGCATTTCGTCTTGGTAATCTATTGTTCTCAGGCGATAACATGTACCGCGATGGATGTGTCGGGGCGATCGATGCCCATCATGGTAGCAATATTCCCGACTTTATTGCCTCGCTGCGTCGGATTCGCGAAAGTGATGTCGAGTGGTTGTTGCCAAGTCACGGCCCGGTGTTTCGCAAGGACAATGACCAGTTGGATAGTACGATTGCTCGTCTTGAGAGCTATTTGAGTATGGCTGATTTTGGCACATGCGCTACCAGCTGGCCCCTTATGGATGAGTGGGATGAGGAATTGCTCAAGGGGAAGATGCCCACCTGAAGTCTCAGAAAGCTACCCGATGCCCGATTGTTTGACTGCTAGCAGTCATCGTCTTTATCGGTTGTAGTGAATATTCCCTTAATATGGCCTGCCTTCCAAGCCGATGGGTACATAGAAGCCAATACGGGCTTTCTGCGCTTATATTGACGAGATTCCGGGGGAATAGTTGATGATCTACCGCATTTTACCTGTCATTTGCGCGTTTTGGTTTGGGATCGTTCTGATTTCCAACACTGCGGAAGCCCAAACCCAAAGGGCCTATGGCCGCGCTTGGGGTTACACCTACAAGACCCAGGACTGGGAGAGGTTTTACCACTATCCGTACGTCTACTACCCGCAGAATTTCTGGGGAAGCGAGTATTATCGGAGTGCTGACAGCCTGTACTATCGTTATCCGCCGGAAATGCGAATTCCCGTCTACAACCGTCAGTGGCAAAATTATTACCCCGAGTCTCGCGACTACCATCAGGGCAACCACTTCAAGCTGGACGTCTTCTAAACGGATTTTCAGGTACGGCTCAATTCCTTTCGAAGTGAAATTTTGGTTTACCAGGCACTCTCGGCAGCCAGCGAATACAGAATATTGCTAGCCGCTTCCACTTGCCTTATATCGATCCATTCATCGGCCGTATGGGCCTGATCGATGGATCCCGGTCCGAAGACAACCGTGGGAATGCCACTCTGAGCGATTGTTGCCGCATTGGTGGCATACGGGACCCCTAGACTGCAACAATCCATTCCCTGCCGGTTTGCTATATCGCTTATCCTTCGGGCAAGTTCGCCATTCTCAGTATTGGAAAGTCCGGGCGCATCGAGTAGTGGTGGATCGTGCGACACGTGGACACCGTTGAGAGCCTCCAACTGTGTCGTCACGTGATTGTAGGCATCGGAAAGGGATTCACCGGGTACGACGCGACGATCGATTTCAATCGTACACCGTTCAGCAACGGTATTGACGCTTGTTCCGCCAGAAATAGTGCCGACCGATAGCGTGGGATTGCCACAGAGTGTGTGACTTGCGAGCGAGGGGACAATGTTTTGGGCATATTCTTCAAGACATTGAATGACCCGCCCCATCTGATAGATCGCATTATCGCCTTGCTCCGGCAACGAACTATGGGCGGCTCGCCCGTGGGTGTGGCATTTCCAACGGATGGCCCCTTTGTGGCTCACAATTGCGTGCAAGTTTGTTGGTTCAGCCACAATACAGGCATCAGGCCGGCGATTGAGAAAATCCGATGTCTGTTTTTTCGCCCAAAGCTGTGTCAGTTTCGCCGCTCCGGAGAATCCATATTCCTCATTGACAGTACATGCCAACACAATCGTGGGCATTCCAGCGGGCCGTTCTTTGGCAAGGCGATCAAGGGCCAGTAGCATGGCCGCCATTCCACCTTTGACATCACAACTCCCTCGGCCATAGACACGGTGACCATCAATCCGAGGTAGAAAAGGGTCGATCGTCATGTTATCGACCGGCACAGTATCCTGATGGACATCCCAGAGCAGCAGTGGCCCACTGTTTAGCTCATTTAAATTGCTATCGAGACGAACAAGGATGTTTTCTCTTCCGGCAGCAACCGGCTGTCGCAGGGTGGGAAGGTCGAGAGAGCGAAAAATACCTTCCAGATGGTCCGTTAGGTGGCCTTCCAGATAGCCGGGTCCAGAAAAGGTTCTCCCCATTGGATTAACACTTGGAATCGCAATCAATTCACAGAGTGTTTTATGTAGGTCCATCAAATTTCAGTATCCATGATTGATCCAAGCAAAACACAGAAGTGTTTTTTCTAACATACCTGCTTTGTGTCGGCTTGATACCTTGTTCTTGTGCGGATTGTTAGGAAGTAGGTTTGAGTGTCATTTTTTCAGACTTGGAAAAATTCCTACAGAGAATGGTTAGCTAGACCCCCAGACGATTGGTTGTTGGAGAGAGTCATGTGGCAATAATTTAGGTGAGAAACATTTTGAGCCAAAAAGTGGCCGCATCTTCGGATGCAGGCCGCTGCCCCTTTACAGGTTCTGCCCCATCTGTGGAGGGGTTTTTTTTGGACTTTTCCCGGGATCTGAGTTTCTACCACTCAAGAAGAAAACGGGCAGGGGTCTCGACTTGACCGTGAATATGAGGCCCGATAGGATGCCGACCAACCCGACCCGAGGTCGGGTCTTTTTTTGGATGACTTTGTGATAACTTTCACAAAGTGGCCGCGGGCTCCTTGTTCGCCGTAATTGCCATCCATACAAGAGGTTGTAAGGACAGAGTATTTCTCCTCCGTGAAAGATCTATGACAAGCATCACCCGAATTCGTCGAGGCTTGCAGCTACCAATTAAGGGTGAGCCGGTACAAGAAGTTGGTCCAGGCATCCCGGTCTCACAGGTGGCACTGCTTGGCGATGACTATATCGGACTGAAGCCGACCCTGTTTGTCCGGCTGGGGGACCGTGTTGTGCTCGGTCAACCGCTGTTCGAAGACAAAACAAACCCGGGTGTCCTGTTTACTTCCCCGGTGACTGGGACAGTGGCAGCAATCAATCGTGGGGAGAAGCGAAAATTTGAATCGCTGATCATTGATGTCGATGCCACCAGTAGCGAGCAAAAACGATTCAAATCGTATTGCGACGAAAATGTACAGGGACTCGATTCTTGCGAGGTGCGGAGCCAATTGATTGCTTCCGGGCTCTGGACCGCGTTACGGACGCGACCTTACAGCAAGATCCCAGCTGTCGATGCTGTCCCGAGTTCTATTTTTGTGACCGCCATCGATACGAATCCCCTGTCTGCCGATCCTTCCATCGTATTGGCATCGCGGCGAGCAGAGTTCATTTCCGGATTGGAAATTCTCAGTACGTTGACTGAAGGGCCGTTGAAAATATGCCATGCAAAAGGAGTCCGTTTGCCAGGAGAGGGACAACTCTCCGCCGATTTTTGTGCCTTTGAGGGGCCTCATCCGGCAGGTCTGGTTGGAACCCATATCCACTTTATCTCTCCGGTACATGCAGACAAAACGGTCTGGCATATTGGCTATCAAGATGTGATCGCAATCGGACACCTTTTCCGTACCGGTGAGCTACTTACCGAGCGGGTGATTGCGATTGCGGGTCCTGTGGTTGAGCATCCGCGGCTGATTGCTACACAACTCGGCGCGTCACTAGCGCAACTGACGCGCGATGAGGTGTCAGCAAACGGACACCGGGTTCGTGTGGTATCTGGTTCCCTCCTGTCGGGTCGGAAGTCGGTATCACCGGTGGCATTTCTCGGTCGCTATCACAACCAAATATCGATCATTGCCGAAGGTGGCGAGTGTGAACTCCTCGGTTGGCTCAAGCCGGGTTTTGACAAGTTCTCCATCCGCCACGTTTTTGCATCATCCTGGAAGTGCCTTCGTAACAAGCGATTTGCGTTGAATACCAGTACCGGAGGAAGCCCACGAGCCATTGTGCCCATCGGTATGTACGAGGAAGTGATGCCACTAGACATTGTTGCGACCCCTTTGTTGAAGGCACTGATTATTGGTGATAACGAATATGCCCAAAAATTAGGGGTTTTGGAGTTGGACGAAGAGGATCTGGCGTTATGTACCTTTGTGTGCCCTGGGAAGCATGAATACGGCCCACTACTCCGACAGAGTCTGACCCGTATCGAGACCGAAGGCTAAACGTGCGGAGCGAGGTTTGATGTGTTGAAAAAATTGCTCGACCGATGTCAGCCACTTTTCGAGAAAGGTGGTAGGTTTGCGAGGTTCTACCCTTTGTACGAGGCGAGCGATACCTTTCTCTATACACCAAGTGACGTGACCCGCTCAGCTTCGCATGTCCGGGACGGCATCGATTTGAAGCGAATGATGATCTTGGTGGTCCTTGCTTTGACGCCCTGTATGTTCTTTGCCTTTGACAATACCGGCTATCAAGCCAACCTGGCAATTTCTCAGAGTATTGCGGAGCCTCTTCCTTCCTGGCAGGAAACAGCACTCCGTTGGATCGGACGCGGACACAATCCACAAAGCTTTTGGGACAACTTTTTGTTAGGGGGGCTCTATTTTCTTCCGGTCTATTTCGTAACGGTGGTCGTAGGAGGCTTTTGGGAGGCCGTTTTCGCAATTGTGCGAAAGCACGAAATTAACGAAGGCTTTTTGGTGACGAGTGCATTGTTTCCACTCATCCTTCCGCCCACGATCCCTCTTTGGCAGGTTGCCCTAGGAATCAGTTTTGGTGTGGTGATCGGCAAGGAAATTTTTGGAGGTACGGGAAAGAATTTTCTCAATCCCGCACTCACCGCGAGAGCTTTTCTTTATTTTGCGTACCCGGTCCAGATTACGGGTACCAAGGTTTGGATTGCAGCGGAGGGTGCTGATGGTTTTAGCGGGGCGACACCCTTAGGTGCGATGGCAGATATGGGTATAGAAATGCCCCAACCCTCCATTGAGGCAATCACGGGCCACAGTTGGTGGGAGTGTTTTATTGGTTACATTCCCGGATCAATGGGAGAAACCTCGGTCATCGCATGTTTGCTCGGCGCCGCTGTTTTATTGGTTACAGGGATTGGGTCATGGCGAATCATGGCAGGTGTGGTCGTTGGTGCTACAGCAACGTCGTGCCTATTTTGGCTCACCAGTGCTGGCTCCGACAATCCAATGATGTTTCTCCCGCCCTGGTGGCAACTTGTGATTGGTGGCTTTGCGTTTGGCACTGTATTTATGGCGACGGATCCGGTCTCTGCTGCGATGACCAAGGCCGGAAAGTGGTGGTATGGGAGTCTGATCGGACTAATGACAATCTTGATAAGGGTGGTGAATCCCGCTTACCCCGAGGGGATCATGCTGGCCATCCTCTTTGGCAACGTGCTGGCGCCGTTGATTGATTATTTTGTCATTAGGATAAATATCAAACGGAGGAGGGCCCGCTATGAAGCGTGATAGTGTGCCGCACACACTGCTGGTAGCGACTTTATTATGTGTTGTCTGTTCGGTGTTCGTTGCCGGCGCTGCGGTCGGCTTGCGCCCCCGCCAACTGGCCAACAAGCAACTGGATCAGAAGAAGAATGTATTGATTGTGTCTGGAATTGTGGGTGCGGATGATATTGTGCAGCAAGGCAAACAGAAGGGAAAAACTGCGACGAGTTCAACAATCAATCAACTTTTCAAAGAACGGATTCAAAAGAGACTCATTGATCTAAAGACCGGTGAGCCGGTAGATCCGAAAATCGTTGATGGGGCAACCTACGACCCGCGGGCCGCTGCCAGAGATTCAGAACGGAGTATTTTTATTAAGCCAAGTGATGATCTTGCCAGGATCAAGAGGCGAGAAAAATTTGCGTTTGTCTATGAGGTTTTGGGTCCAGAGGGCAATCTCACACAGATTGTGTTGCCAATTTATGGAAAAGGTCTCTGGTCAACACTCTACGGCCTACTGGCCCTGGCGACCGATGGAACGACTGTTCTGGGGATTACCTTTTACGAACATGGAGAAACGCCCGGTCTCGGCGCCGAGATTGAAAATCCGACTTGGCGAGCACTCTGGCCCGGCAAGCAGGTGTTTGATGAAAATGGTGAAATTGAGTTGGAAGTTATTAGAGGGAAGCCGTCTCCCGATGACCCGAACATCAAATATGAAGTGGATGGCATTTCCGGGGCAACAATAACGAGCGAAGGTGTCTCCAATTTGATTCGGTATTGGTTGGGCCCCGATGCATTTGGTCCGTACCTTCAAAAACTCCACCGGCAATCGTTAGCAGAGGGTGCAAATGATGGCTAAATCCAAATCCGGGGAGATCCTGCTATCGCCTCTTTTCCGCAACAATCCGATTGCGCTACAGGTGCTGGGCGTCTGCTCGGCATTGGCGGTGACCACAAAATTGGAAACATCGGCGGTGATGGCATTGTCGGTCATATTTGTGATGTGAT
>JABABY010000043.1:12062-12281 GCA_014237955.1 Planctomycetota bacterium | reverse complement strand
TGGTGGCCCAACTCATGGAGGACTTTTATCGACTGTTGCTCTACAAACTGCTCGACATTGATACCATTCTGCCACATCGTGACCGGAGTCTGTTAGCTGCCGCCTCTCAGGCGGCAGAGCACGCGAGAAATTTAGGCGATGCTGCACCAAAAGTTGCTGCCAATCAACTGGAACGCTGTCTCGTCGCTCGAAAACAGATTGAGCAAAATGCGAACCCCG
>JABABY010000043.1:0-12052 GCA_014237955.1 Planctomycetota bacterium | reverse complement strand
CCTAGTGCGATGCACCTCACCAACTTGAATGAGCGCAACTTGAATGAGCGGATTGCCATCTCCGATCCATGGCCTCATTCTTTTTTCCCCTGAAGCGTCAGCACAAGTCGGCGTGGGCCAGCATGATTACGGTGCTCGCATAGATAGATTCCCTGCCACGTGCCGAGAGCAAGTTGCCCCCGGGAGACGGGGATCATCAGCGTATTACCCAGCATGGCGGATTTCACGTGTGCAGGCATATCATCCGGCCCTTCACAAATATGCCGGTAAGGAAAATCCTCCGGAGCGATTGCGCTAAAGGCCGATTCTAAATCAATCGGCACATCAGGATCCGCATTTTCATTGATTGTCAGC
Source organism: Planctomycetota bacterium (assembly GCA_014237955.1). Lineage (GTDB taxonomy): Bacteria > Planctomycetota > Planctomycetia > Pirellulales > UBA7805 > UBA7805. Next base: position 11,698 of record JABABY010000043.1, on the reverse strand, counting down.
GAAGCAGATGTGTGTTGGAGAAAAATGTGCAGCAAACCGATCTCCCAAAGATCGAGTTCGGGCAACGCGCTCAAAATCTGCTCCGTGATCAGGTGAAATCCGCGCCCCAAAGAAGGCAGTTGAAGAACGCTCTGCTCCCAACATGACGGCATTCAGTGTATGCCTCTCTGCTCGGCAAAAAAGTTAATCTAAAGGGCTAAAACCGTCCAATTTATGAATTATACATAAAATGGCCATTTTTTTGTGGAAATTGCTTGACATTGGCTGGAACCCCTAAATAATAAATTGCTGAAGTTGGTTGCAGATTAACCCACCTAGCCCGTCATCATTGAATCCCACCTCGACTGGCAATCTGGACGCCATCTGCCATTAATGACATGCGTCTCTAGTTTTATTTACGCATGCCAATTTTGTACCATTATTGAGAGAGGATTGCGTTTAGATGCGAAATGTTTTTCAGGCAATAGATTTATTTGGGCATGACGAAGACTTTGCCCCAATGGAAACAGATACCTTTGAGTCGACGGAGGCACCGGCTGGATCGGATGCAAAATTGCAGGTTTTGGCTGCTCGCATCAAAGCCGGTCTTCCCCTCTGGCACCATGATGACCGCCCCGATTACAGCGGTTTGACCGGTGTTGTCAGGCCTCGCGACTAAGACTGCCCAGTGTGCCCAGTGGCTCCTGACTGTCTTTAGTGGTGGCCTTCTGCCCTTTCGGGCAAGGGCCTCAAAATAGCCGACAGAACCGGATTTGCTGCCCATCAACTGGCGATTATGAGATACCCCCAGCGGGGTTCCGCCTTAGCGGGATCCCGCTTTTTTATTGAGAGCGTTTGACAGCCAGTCGCCAAATTCACCTGAAGGGTGTGTTAAGAGGCCTCTCTCAACACTTCGGGAATTTCGTTGACATCCAACTCGTCACGTAGGACCAACACATCTGCTGGCGCTTCAATCCCCAAACGGACCTTGTCGCCACCCAAACGCACAACGGTTACTACGATCGATTCGCCAACACGAATTCGCTCATTCTCTTTTCTTGATAAAACAAGCATCCCACCAACCTCCTTGTATTTTAAGCCGCCGTTTGGCGGTTTGTTGATTTAAGATCCTTCTTAACTGTTTAAATAAGTTCAGGCTTGCTGCCACCTTGACCTCAAGCGACACATTCCTGCAAGGCAGGCGCTTCGCTAAGTTGGGTCTTAAGGACCCTCGCTCCAGAAGCACCGTAAAATAAAATCGTGTTACTATCGGTCTCCCAGATGGCGGTGAATTTTACTTGCCGGGGACCATGAATACAGAAGTAAATCCCACACGGTTGATGACCCCGCGTAAGGATTCTTTCAGTCATTTGAAAAGCTCCTATCTCCAACTGTTCGTGGTAACAAATGGTTTCGTTGACAAACTCGCGCAAATGATTGATGGTTTCGAGCGGTTGGTCAGTAGACAACATAGGAATCAGGGTCTCCTTGTTGGGCACACAACTTACACAAAATAGAAGGCTGCGTGCGGGTCAGAGAAGATAGGTCATTTGCTGTGTAGATTTAGCTATCGGCAAAATGGGAGGCCACCATTTGCACCTTCTTAAAATCATTTTTCTGCATTTGAACCCGAAAAAACTTTTTTCTAACAAGAGTGCTAGCATTTCTTCGGGAAAATCTGGCCGTTCGATGGCCCTGTTCATTTTGCCGGGAGCAAAAAAAAAGAAATCGCTAAATTTTGCCTGCGAATCCCTTGGAGAAGTTAAACCGGTCGCATGCAGGACCTCAAAAAAACTCAAGTTCCTGCGGCCCGTTTTCGCCGATACAGGTGGACCAGACGGTACAGTGGGACCAATGAGACCAACGGGCCTATGAAGAAAATCCAGAAAGGGAAATACCGCCTCGGGCTGGAACCATGCTCGATGAAATGCCTAGGCAGCCAGACTTGGCAGCCCTCCAAGTCGCATTAGTTTTGAACGGTCTGCGACTTGGATCGATACTGTGTAACAGGTACCTCTTCGAATGAGGCGAGATGCTCCTGAAACCGCTCTACTAACCTCTCTTCTTCCGGCGACAACTCTTCTACCAATGCATGAACGCTACGGATTTCGAATGGTTGATTATCCGTGCGACGCTGAGGTGCAATCTGCAAACGAACCATTTTTGGAACCGCAGCCTCTCTTGCAATCCGCTCGTTGACAACAAGCCGCGGAAAAGGAAGTAGAGCCTGGGGTCGCAGCATCGCATTGAGACGTGCATACCAGTCGCAAAATCGCCGGTATTGCTCTGCGACCGCTTCGTCTGTTGCAGTATGGGTAAGAACCCGGTACTGGAGAACTTGATCGAAAAACTGCCATTTTTTCCCGTTATCTTCCCGGCGGACATCAAATTTGGGTTGTGCACAAAATTTCAACAATGGATCTTTGCTTTTGCTTGCCTTCTCTTTAAGCAAAGCCGTGTATTGCAGAAGTTGATCCGTGGTAATCCGCGTTTTCAACTTGCGATTCGGATCCAGTAGTACAAAACAATCTTCTGATCCTTTAAAAACAGTTATCTCCGTGTCACCCGTGATCGAATCGAAAACATCTTCTCCAGAAAATAACGTGGTATTTTCGCTCACTGGCAAATCCCTGTCTCCCAAAAAGATCTGGGTATCCACACGAAATTCCACCCCCTGAACTGCCAGGGGCAGGCCAAGAAGCAACAAGAGACCCGATAAAATACCGGGAATTAGGGACGGTTGTTGTGGAAACATTGCCATGACTCACAGGGCCCTGATTTTTTGCAATTTTGCCGTGCAAAGCAACGGAACAAAAGTATCGCAAGCGGGTATTGGGTGTAAATGCCATTTTGATCGACCTAGATCGGCAACGACCAGAAGATGACGTCTCGCTGCAACGACCAATGAAATAAAGGTTTAGCAATAATCTGGAGTGGTGAATTCTTGGAGAAAAAATATCGAAATCCAAAGAGAGGGCAAGTAAAATGGGCAGGATAGGGATAACTTCTGTCGCGTGGCGTTTGTCGTCCCCACAGTGATTTCAATTTCGTCCAGAGGGGCTGGGGAAAAGAACGCTATGAGACTAGTACTGGCAATCGCGTTATCCACACTGATCCTCTCTCCAGTTGCGGCGGACCCCATCGTGATTCCTAAAGGTCGCGATGAGAAACCAAAACTCAAAAGCATCTATTCGGCAATTCACAATCTCTCTGAGCTAAAAGACGACGAAACCAAGGCAATTGTCTTTCTCTTCACCGGTATCGATTGCCCGATCGCGCAACTCTACATGCCACGGCTAAAGGAACTGTATGCCGAATATGGTGATCGCGGGGTTGAATTTTATGCCCTTTACCCGAATGCTCGAGTGGATGTGATGAAAATGGCCCATCACGGGCATGATCAAGATATTCCGTTCCCATTGTTTTTAGATATTGAGCATCGTCTTGCAGACCTACTTGATGCGCAGGTCACACCTGAAGTCGTCGTCGTTGATGCTAATTGGGAAAAGCGCTATCAAGGGGCGATTGATAATCAATACAAAAAACAGGGGCGATTGTTCAATGCAAGAGAGCATTATCTCAAAGATGCCCTCGAACAAATTGTCAATGACAAATCGGTCAAGATCAAGGCAATGCCACCTTCGGGTTGTCCGATTGAACGCTTAGAAAGACCCAAGCCGCAACAACCGCCAACGTTCTACCGTGACATCGTCCCTATTTTTCAGAAACGGTGCGAAACCTGTCACCGCGAAGGTGGAGTCGCGCCATTTGATTTTATTTCGTATGACGATGCTTATTACAGTGCGACACGAATTCAGGAAAATGTCCTGGAGCGGCGCATGCCCCCTTGGCATGGATTTTTGAATCCAAAGTACGGAAAGCTGCTTAACAATCCCGGGATGTCGAAGCAGGAAATTCGGACGATCAACGATTGGGTTCGCACGGGAGCTGTGGAGGGGAACCCACAAGATGCACCACCACCCATCAAGTGGCCCGATCCCGACACTTGGGAAATAGGCAAACCCGACTACATCTATGTCACCGATGGATTTTTAGTTCCCAAAACAGGCATCCTCGATTATCAGTTTTTCAGGGCCAAACTCGGCTTTGAAGAGGATCGTTGGTTTCGAGCAGTAGAAATCAAACCTGGCGATGCAGGCGTGGTTCACCATGTGGCCCTCCATGTGGTCCCCAGCGGCGACAAAGTCTTCACTGGCTTTTCTGGGATGGCAGAACTCTATGGTTTGAATGGCGAAGGTGCCACCCTAATCAACGACTACGTTCCGGGGGACACCTACAATGCCAAAGTGTACACATCCAATCTGGCGGTACGTATTCCAAAAAATTCGGACCTCATTTTCGAATTACATTACACGCCAAACAACCGCTCCCCGGTTCTTGATCGCTCCAAAGTTGGCTTCAAGTGGGCCGATCAACCTCCTAAAGACGAAGTATTGACCAAAGTTTTCCGCAAACCTATTGGGCGTTTTCTCATCCCACCGGGAGCCTCACATCATAAAATGGAGGACAGCTACTACTTTCCCCACGATGTGTTGATCGACGCAATCAGACCGCACTTTCACTATCGAGGCAAGTCCTTCCGGGTTGAGCGGATCGAGCGCAATCCGAAAACTGATGAAATTACTAGTCGTGAGACAATACTCAGCGTCCCCCTCTGGAACCCAGACTGGCAACGGACCTATGAATTGGAAAATCCTTTCAGCTTGTCTGCGGGAACCGAACTGTTAGCAACCGGCATTTTCGACAATTCCTACTTGAATCCCAACAATCCAGATCCAGAAATGGCTGTTGAGTATGGCCAACAGAACACCGCCGAAATGTTCAGCGTACGATTCAAATTCCGTGCTGTACCTCCGCCTGCCGACTCGAAGTAAATCCCATTACGGAGTTTCTATGTTCAGAAAATGGCAATTTGCCCTAATACTATTGGCAGTCATGACGATCTCTGGTGTAGGTTTTGCTAGTGATCCCGAAATGAGTGTACAGGTGAAAATCATTCATCGTGCACTCTCGCAAAATGCAGAAAACCAACCATCTCAAAATGTGGACCTCGAACCGTCCCGTAAACAACTTGCACTTGCGGTCAACGGATTGGCCGCCTTTCTCGATAAGGCCACTCCCGAGGTCCGAGCAGGCTGGCGTGACTATCTGAAATGGGACGACCTAGTGGAGCAAATCACCAAACCAGACGCCGATACTGAAGTCCTCAAGACCGTTTTACTTCCATTCCGTCGGTATCGAAATGGCCTGGAGATGGTTCCCTTTCAGGAAGTTCGTAAATCGCTGCAAGTCTATATTCAGGAACTCTATATTCACAGAGAGATCCGTGAGGCGGATTCTATCGATCACTGCCTGGAAAACTTAGCGATTTCATTGGCTCGTTACGAGCATCAACCAAATTATGAAGATGCCCATCGAATCGGACGCCAACTCTATCAGCTTGATAGATCGGTCGAATCGAGTGAAGAAATGGTTGAACCGATCCGCGACCGTTTTCTCCACCCCAATTTATATGGTCGAATCAGCCATCGCTTGATCAACCGTATGTTGTCCCGGGTAGTCCATGATGAAATGGTCATTGACGATTCTTCGGATCGCAGACAAACGAGAGGGAAAGCGACCACGAAAGTCCACCTCCACGCGACTTTGATTGAAAGCACCCAACAGGCAGCAATCGATCTAATCCTCGAGGGGCAATGTCGCGCACCAAAAACGATAACGCAACAAGGGCCAATTACAATCCATGGTTCATTTGTCTCCAACGTGAATGCTCGTAAGCGGATCCACCTGAACAAAGAAGGCATTAGCTTCAAGCCTGCGGAAGCCAATGCTTCCACCTCGGTTCGCATCCACAACATCGCTGCTGATCGACGACTTATGGAGCGTATCGCCCGCCGCCTCGCACCGCGAAAAACCCCGGAGGCGGAAGCCGATGTTTCCCAAAAAACCAGTGAGCACGTCGAGTCGCAACTCAACCAACAAGCCGAATCTGAGTTGCAGGAAGCAAACCATATTTTCATGAGCCATTTTCGTACACCAAACCAGTGCTTCGGAACTTTCCCCGAACTTATGCAATTCAGCACCACGCCTCGAGCTTTGCAACTCCATGCACGGGCCGCCAATGCCTGGCAACTTGGAGCCCCACAAGCCCCTCCAACCCTCAACGCCGAGTACGACCTAGGATTCGCACTTCATGAATCGATGATCGGTAATTATTCGGAGGGGTTGTTCGGCGGAAAAAAAATTACAGACAAGCAATGGCTAAAATGCCTCGACACCCTTACCGGATCGGAACCTCGGGCACTCTGGGTCCACGATCGTACCGAATCGTGGTCTCTGACGTTTTCAGATCAACGCCCGATTGTTGTCCATTTCGACAACAGCCAGTTTCGCATCACCGTTCGCACGAAACAATTTGACATTGACGGTCATTCCTTTCATGACCCGATTGATATCTCAAGTACATTTCGCATAGAGGTCACCAAGAATGGGCCGGTACTCTTCCGCGTGGGTGAGGTTTCGATTTATTTTGTTGATGGACACAATCCCACCAAATCAGAACAACATCTCCTCGATTTTATTGAATGGAAGTTTGGCGCGATCATGCCAACCGAACTGTACTTTGATGGCTTGGTCCCCCCCACCGGCGGATCACTTAGTATGTTACGCAATCTTCAGCCCAAGGAATTTGGTTTTCATGACGGCTGGATGACAATTGGTTATCAGTTGTTGAAAAACAGAAAAGCAGAACGGATTGGTGCTTCTTAAATATTCGCGTCCTCCTTGCGCTCTTCGCAAAGTCTCTCACTGCCAAGTTCGAGTTCCGGCATCTGGAAAAAGGGGCGGGAACTGCTACTCTAAAGAGGCCTGGGCAGAAAGGGTCTTCCACCTTTGCAGAACCGGCTTCCTTCATGCAATTTAAAACGATTCCTGAAAAATGGGCCTCCTGTTTTTGCAGTCAGATTATCCTCTTTCTGATCCTGGGAGTGGATAGTTCTCTAAACCAGAATGCCGTCGCTTCGGAAAAGAGACCGACCTCCGACCCTGTTCGGGTCGTGATCTGGGACGAACGGCAACCTGATCAGAAAAAAGCGTATGGTGGGAGTTTCCTAGGCGATGCGATCGCCACACATTTGAAATCAAGCGGAAATTTTGATGTCCGTCTGCAGGGACTTGATGATGCAAATCAGGGACTCGATGAGACCGTTCTCGATTTTGCGGAAGTGATCATCTGGTGGGGCCACGTGAGGCATTCAAAGATCACACCCGAAACCGGACAAAAAATAGTGGACCGGATTGTGGCTGGGCGGCTATCGCTCATCGCCTTGCATTCTTCACATTTTGCGACACCGTTTGTGGAAGCAATGAACGAAAAGAGTCGTCAAAATGCGATCTCGCAGTACCGTGGATCGAATGAAAATTTGGCCGTAAAAGAAATTCCGTTGAGAACGCGATATTATCTTCCCAAGATCGATGAGCCGCCCACGCCCCGGGTCCTGGCGAGAAAGTTTCCCGACGGTCATACGGAACTAAAGCTCTATCTTCCAAACTGCTGTTTTCCCAACTATCGGGATGATGGCGAGTCGAGCCAATTGCATGTGATCGCTGCCGACCACCCAATTGCCGAGGGCATCCCGGTAAAGACCGAGATTGCAGAGACAGAAATGTACGACGAACCCTTTCAGGTACCTACACCGGACAAAGTACTCTTCGAAGAGCGTTGGGCCGGGGGCGAGTGGTTTCGCAGTGGTATGCTTTGGAACCTCGGTGATGGCAAGGTTTTTTACTTTCGCCCCGGACATGAAACGTATCCGATCTACCGCCAACCGATCCCTCTGAAAATTCTCTCAAATGCTACCCGGTGGCTTGCGGAGCAAACCCGTGAGAAATCTAAAACCTCGGGTGCCGTGAAATGAGAGTGCTGCACGTTCGTTGCACCCATCTATTGCAAACTTTCTGGTTCAAGCCGATGATGGATACGTAATGTCCATTGCCCCCAATGCTCTGTTGAATCGGAAAAATTCGCAACAGGCGGCCCTCATCGGGCTCTATCTCGTGGTCCTTTTTCTCGATAGCGGTCTCGTTTCGGCCGAACCGCATTCAGCGCCGCAAACAGCATCTCTGGAGCAGAAATCGTTTCGACTTTCAGATCCTGATTTGGTCATCGAACTGGTGGCCGCCGAACCAGACGTGCAAAGTCCGGTCGCCATCGCCTGGGACGCTGAGAAGCGGCTCTACGTGGTGGAAATGAACGGCTATCCACAAACGGAAGGAGAGGGAAGAATCCGGCGACTGGAAGATACTGATGGGGACGGAAAATATGAAAAAGCATCTGTCTTCGCAGAGGGCCTTCATTTTCCCACCAGCGTCATGGCCTACCGCGATGGAATTCTGGTTGCAGCCGCGCCCGATATTCTCTACCTCGCCGATACCGATGGAGATGGTGTGGCCGATTTAAAACGTGTGGAGTGGACCGGCTTCGGCACAGGTTCCCAACAACTCCGTGCCAATTCGCTCCACTGGGGACTCGACAACTGGATCTATGGCGCCAACGGACGCTGCGGCGGTTCTCTGCGTCGTCTCGATACTGCGGCCACCGATGCCGTCTCGATCCACGGACGCGATTTCCGCTTCAATCCGGAACAACAAATCATCGAAGCGATTGGCGGACAGAGCCAGTTTGGACAGAGCCATAACGACTGGGGAGACCGTTTTCTTTGCTGGAACACGATACCAATTCGCCACGCCGTTACCCCCGATCTTTATCTGGCCAACCGCCCCGAACTTGCCAGGCAATCGGTAATCGACTGCGCCGACAGCAAAGACACGGGACAGGTTTACTCGATCAGTCCTCCACCAAGGCAATTCAATGGCGAACGGGCCAACTATTACAATGCGCTCTGTGGCTTGACCATTTTGCGCGGCAACGGTTTAGGAATTGAGTATCAGGACGATGCCTTCATCTGCGAATCGCTCACCAACCTCGTCCTCCGCCGGAAACTGTATCCGGTGGGACCCGCATTCGCCAGCGCACGGATAGAGCAGAAAGAAGCGTTTCTTGCCTCCACCGACGGATGGTTCCACCCGGTCAATCTGACAACCGGACCGGATGGGGCACTCTATGTTGTTGACTTTTATCGCCAATATGTTGAACACCCAAAATACGTTGCCTCCAGTAGCCTGCGCGATCAGGTCGATTGGCGGCGCGGACATGAACATGGACGTATCTGGCGGGTGCGGCATCGCAACGCACCCGTCCAACCTGACATGAACCAACCTCTAACGAGCGCGACCCCTACGAATGCATTAATTGAAACCCTCTGGCACCCAAATGGCTGGTGGCGGGATACTGCCCAGCGACTACTCCACGAGCGCAGGGATCCTGCCGCGATTCCACGATTGCGCGATCGGATCGCTCTTGGAGGCAGTTCGTTAGGCCAACTCCACGCCCTCTGGACTCTGTACGGCCTTGGGGCTCTTGATGCGAAAACCCTACTGTCACTCCTTGAGAGCGAAGAACCCCGACTTCGTCGGAGAGCAGTACGCCTTGCGTTGTCATTCCTCAAAAGCGATGTCGAAATTCAAAATGCCATTCGAGAAATGGTCACCGACCCCGATCCGGCCGTACGCTTTGAAGTTGTTCTGGCGATCACTTCCGGTACAGGTGTGGCCGATCACAAACAACTTGCTGCCATTGCCGCAACCGATTACCGCGATCTGTGGATTTCCAGGGCTTTGCTCAGCGGCAGCGCTGTTCTTCCAATGTTAAAGCACCTGATCGCAGAACATCCCGAATGGCGCGCGAAATTGAGCCCTGAACAGCTCACGTTTCTGATGCATGCAGGCGAAAGTCTCGGACGGAGCGCGAAACGGGAATCCACCACAGAACTTCTCGAATTTGTGGCAAGCTGCCGCGAGAGTGCTACGGATCCCCGTCTTGCCACTGCAATCCTGGCAGGATTTTCTCAAGCGGCCACTAAAAACGGTTTTTCACTTAAAGAACACGTTCAGCATGCTGAGGGGCCACTCCGAAAATCGTTTGCAAATTTAACGCGTGAAGCTGCAAACAATATGGAAGAGGAGACGTTGCCACTACTCCTTGCAAACTTGCAACTCCTCTCCACCGGCGCGATGAACATCGTTGCCGGACCGCTTGAGAAAATACTGCGAGAAGATCCTCGCGAAGCAGTCCGGAAAATGGCCGCTCGCTCGCTGGCAGATCTAAACGATCAAGACACCTGCAGCCGCCTCTACGTGAATTGGGACCAAAGTCCCACCTCTCTGCGGCGCGCGATCCTTGGTGCCGCGACCCGCTCGCTCGCCAGTCGCAATGCTCTCCTAGAAAATCTCAAAGGCGAAATCGTACTACCGATCGAAGTACCGCTCACCACGGAGACGATGCTCCTCAAAACTGGACCCATTACACTGCGTGAACAATTTGCTCAACTCCTGGACCAGTCGCAGGAAACGGACAGGCAGCAAATCGTTGCTGATTTTTCTGACGTGGCATCGATGCCGGGAAATGTAAAGCGCGGAGCGACACATTTCAAAAAAAACTGTCTTAGTTGCCACACAATCCAGTCTGTCGGAACCTTGATTGGCCCGGACCTGTCCGGCACAGGCCGTCGCCCTGAAAAGGAACTATTGGTGGATATTCTGGATCCAAGCTTGCGGATTTCTCCTGACTACGTGACATACATGGTGACCACCCATAACGGAAAGGTGCTCACGGGACTGATCTCTGAAGAGACCACTGAGTCGATCACGCTCTTTCAAGCTGACGGCGAACGTGTCACTGTGCCGCGAGATGAAATTGAAACATGGAATGCGACTGCAAAATCCCTGATGCCGGATGGCATCGAAAAGAAGATGGACCGGCAAGGGCTGGCAGACTTACTCGCTTTTTTGAGAAGCCCCGATCGCCGACTCCTGGATTAAATGCCCAAGCGTGGTGCCGTTGGCCCAGTGGTTCGGTCGCAGTTAAAATGTTAAAATTGGGCACCTGCCACTGCTTCGATGAACCGGAAGATTTCGTCAAATCCAGGAGAACCACGATGCCCAAGTTTGTCATCGAGCGAGAAATCCCCGATGCGGGAAACCTTTCCACTCAAGAGTTAAAGGGCATCGCGCAAAAATCATGTGGTGTGCTGCGGGAGCTTGGTCCCCAGATCCAATGGCTTGAAAGCTATGTAACGGGCAACAAAATCTACTGCATTTATATTGCATCCAATGAAGATGCAATCCGAGAACACGCCTCCATGGGCGGTTTTCCCGCAAACTCTGTTGCCCAGGTTGAAGCTACGATCGATCCAACCACTGCAGAATAGCGAAGGGTTAGGCCATGCACGTGGACCCAATCACGCTGGCAGGGCCTATTTGATTGATCGGAGCCTCGTCGGCCCATACCGGGCGACCCATATCGGGCGACATGGCGCACCGGCAAGCAGCCTCAAATCTCAGGCACCGAAAAACCCTTTAGGCCGTTTTCAGGTCCTGCAATACGCCGGTGATACCGTCGCGGACTTGCTGTTCCACTTCGGGCTTGCATGCCAAGCGATGGTGGTAGAAGACGGCAGCTCCCTGAGGGCCTGCCTCATAGCCACCACGGTTGCCCATCCGATAGGCGTCTGCCGTAGCGAGGTAACTTTCACAACCTCCGGTATAGCCAAACACCAGGGTCTGCTTGAAGGGTGATGTT
>JABABY010000042.1:3850-12281 GCA_014237955.1 Planctomycetota bacterium | reverse complement strand
TTAGATAATGCTAGAAGCTACATGGATCGTGCGCGGTCACTTGATGTGTCGAGTCCAACGTTAAAACAGTTGTCAGGACAATTAAAAGCAGCTGAGCAACAGGTCGCGGACGAAAATATTGCGCGCGCACTCGATCAGCACGCAAAAGTCCTTGTACTCGATGAGCCAACCTCATCTCTCGACACAGCTGAAGTCGAACAGCTGTTCCGCGTGATACGACGACTCCGCAACGACGGTATGGGAATCGTTTTTGTCAGCCATTTTCTCGATCAGGTGTATGCAATCAGTGACCAGATCACCGTACTCCGCGGTGGCAAACTCGTCGGAGAGTATGGGGCAGCGTCACTGCCGAGACTCGAGCTCATCAGCAAGATGATCGGCAAAGAAGTTTCCCAAGTAGCGGAAATGGAAAACAGACATGCCACCCCCGCAACCACAGGCGATCAGTCTGTCGTCCTACAGGCACAAGGTCTTAATCGGCAAGGAGCGGTCGAAGACATAGATTTGAAAATTCACGGCGGCGAAGTAGTGGGGCTAGCGGGGCTGCTCGGTTCGGGTCGCACCGAGACCGCACGCCTGCTGTTCGGGATCGATCGGCCCGATTCCGGAACGATCGAAGTCAATGGAAAGATCGTGCGGAAACATGGTCCTCGCACCGCGATTCACAACCGGATTGCGCTGGCACCTGAAGATCGCAAGGAGGCGGGCATTATTCCGAACCTGAGCGTGCGGGAAAATATTGTCCTTGCCCTGCAGGGTCGGCTTGGTTGGCTTCGCCGCATCAAACGCTCCGAGCAGCAACTTCTTGCCGATCGATTTATCCGGGCTCTGAATATCGCTACGCCCAATTCCGAAAAGCCAGTCGGACAACTTTCTGGCGGGAATCAACAAAAGGTGATCCTCGCCCGCTGGCTGGCGATGCAGCCCAAAATCCTCATTCTCGACGAACCGACCCGCGGGATCGATGTCGGGGCAAAGTCAGAGATTGAAAATCTTGTTGCAGAACTATGTGCAGATGGAATGGCCCTGCTGTTCATCTCCAGCGAACTTGCGGAGGTCTGCCGCGAGAGTCATCGTGTCGTCGTACTCCGCGACCGGCGAAAGATCGGCGAATTGACGGGCGAAGAGATCCAACTCGAGCGCATTATGCACATCATTGCCGATGAGCAGCCCACCGATGAGGCAGAGGACCGAACCGATGCCTGAGTCGCTCCGCAAGCTCACTTGGCCCCTGGCAGCATTGGTCGTTCTGCTACTGTTCAACGCGCTGCTCAATCCGGAATTTTTTTCGCTCCACTTCGCCGAGGGACGGTTGACCGGTTCGCTGGTCGATGTCCTCGACCGGGCCACTCCGGTAATACTCCTGTCACTCGGCATGACGCTGGTGATCGCCACCGCGGGCGTCGATCTTTCGGTCGGGGCGGTAATGGCGATGGCAGGGTCGATTTCAGCGGTTCTGTTGACCGATTTTGGAATGCCCGTGCTGCCAACACTGCTCATTACGCTTCTAGCCTCTCTGGCAGCGGGTGCCTGGAACGGTCTGTTGGTATCCCTATTAGGCATCCAACCGATCGTGGCAACTTTGATCCTCATGGTGGCCGGTCGCGGGATCGCACAACTGCTCACCGACGGACAAATTATCCCCATCGAAGGGCATCCTGGATTTGCCTATCTGGGTGGAGGGATATTCTTTTTTCTGCCTGTCACGATCTGGATCGCCCTGGCTGCAGCTCTCTTTACAGCGATAGCCGTTCGCTATACCGCCCTGGGCCTCTTTATTGAGTCGGCCGGTGAGAACCCAACGGCCAGTCACTATGCAGGGCTCAACGTGCGGCTCGTGCGACTAGTTGTCTACACATTAAGCGGCCTCTTTGCGGGCGTAGCAGGTTTGATCTATGCCTCGGATATCACGGCGGCCGATGCCAACAATGCCGGACTCTACCTGGAATTGGACGCCATTTTGGCTGTGGTGATCGGCGGCACGGCGCTCTCCGGCGGCCGATTTTTTCTGGCCGGCTCGATCATCGGCGCACTGATTATCCAGACGCTTGGGACCACCATCTTGATGACACAGATTGGCGGCCAGAGCATCCCTGCCGAGTGGAACCTGATCGTCAAGGCAATTGTGGTACTCGTGGTCTGCCTGCTCCAATCAGCTGCGCTGCGGCAAATACTCACCGGCAAAGGGGTTCGCGGATGAGGACACGCCTGAGAATCAAGCCCCAACATCTGTCGTTGGTTGCCACCGCCGCTGTCTTTCTGCTTCTCTATGGAGCCGCAGCACTGCGTTACCCGGGTTTCGCCTCCTGGTTCCAGACTACGGAATTGATCGCCACCAATGCCCCGCTGGGACTGGCGGCTATCGGGATGACGTTTGTCATTCTTTCCGGGGGCATCGACCTCTCGGTTGGAGCAATCATCGCACTTTCGAGCATCCTGCTGGCAAAGTGTCTCGTCGAGTGGAATCTGCCGGTCCCACTTGCAATCCCGATGGTCCTCGTCGGTGGTATCCTGTTCGGTACGGCCAGCGGTGTAGTAATTCGCTGGTTTCGGCTGCCCCCTTTTCTGGTCACGCTCGCTGCCATGTTTCTCGCGCGGGGTATCGCATTGGTGTTAACCGAAGAGAAACGGCTCTCCATCGCCGGCCACGCGACCTTTGACCCACTTGTTGATTTCCTGCTTTTTGACTTCAACCTACCGGCACTCATTTTTATCGTGGGGATTGTGGTGGCAATTGGCATTGCACGCTATACCCGCTTTGGCCGCAACGTCTATGCGATCGGCGGCAGTGAACCGTCGGCACTTTTAATGGGGCTTCCGGTTGGGCGTACGACCGTCATGATTTATGCACTGAGCGGTCTTTGTGCTGCCGGAGGGGGCATTCTCTACGCCATCGGATCCCAGTCGGGCGATGCCTCGGTCGCACAGCTTCTCGAACTCGATGCCATCGCCGCCGTGGTCATCGGCGGTACGCTCCTCTCCGGGGGTGTCGGTTCGATGGGTGGTACACTGCTCGGTGTCTTGATTCTTGGCGTGATCACTGTCGTTCCGGTTTACGAAGGAGACTTGAACAGTTGGTGGACCAAAATCGCAATTGGCGGGTTGCTACTTGTGTTCATCGTACTGCAGCGACTTTTACAGCGGCAACGCCATTAGTGGCTCACCCACCGGAGACTGTTTCAAAGATGAGCCGCCGCACTCTTCCCGTCATGATCGTTCTGCCATGAAGGAAAAATAGATACCCGAGTGCAGACTTGCGGCGGCTGCGTTTTTCCTTAGCTAGCTCTCCGTCGGTTCATCGATATGGGCCCAGATGCCGGCCCCTTGTTCTTGGGCCTGCTCCTGTTGTCCGGAAAAGATATCTGACAACTGGTAGTCATATGTCGTTGCCGCGAGCGAATAGCCGTCGCGAATCATTTTTAGATTCAGAAATGTATTGTCTCCCTTGCGGTACACGTAGGCAACCTCAACACCCTCTTCATCCTCTTTGGCCACAGATCCATCATGTGTGAGAAACACCTGTTTGCCCAACACTAGTTTTTCCAAATGGTGTTTCGACTCCTGCTCAAAATCACCCTCACTCTCTTCGCTACTAACAAGATCAATGCCCAGCAAGCGAACCTTTTTCCTATTGCCACCAGAAGACACCAGAAGTGTTTGTCCATCAATGATGCGGACAACCCGACCTAAGATTGGCTGGTTATCATTCTCAACCGCCTGCTTAGATTGCTCTACCACTACCACTGGTCCACTTGCGACGTTTACCGTTGCAACCCGCTTCACTACGGGTACTCCGACGACGCGTGCCACTCTGGGGGCAATCACTGGAAGGTGGCGGTAATTGTATTTGGAATATCGGAAACGTTTATTGAGGGTCCCTTTTGTAGCCAAATGGGCCTTAGAATGCCCTTTGACTGAACTTTTTATGGCTTTGGCTTTCGAGGATTTAGATTTTACGGTTTTTGCCTTTGCTTTAGCCTTCGCTTTAGGAGGTGCAGCCAACGCCGCGTTTGTCCCGACTGCACACAAAAAAGCCATGAGGGTAATAAATATCATCTTGTGGATCGCTCTGTTGCTGTACCGAAACATGGATTGGTCCTCCGTAGCCGGAAATCCGTAAGCCCCTATTGTTCCTCGATCTATAAAACCCCAGCAAGGACTCTAAGTTTCGCACCAGATGCCGACTCTCCCTGCCGCTAAAACGCCCAACTGGATACCTTGCTGCAAAAGGTGCCGACTCTTCT
Source organism: Planctomycetota bacterium (assembly GCA_014237955.1). Taxonomy (GTDB): domain Bacteria; phylum Planctomycetota; class Planctomycetia; order Pirellulales; family UBA7805; genus UBA7805. The sequence goes on along the minus strand of JABABY010000042.1, from coordinate 8,037 downwards.
CACGAGCACATTATTAAATTGGCGCCAAAAATCTCAGAAACATTGCGTATAATGAAACAATCCGAGCGACAGAAGAAAAATCATCGATTTCGGCTAGAGCCAACATTGTTCCCACTCGATTTTTAGGGCGGCCCGATGGGCATATTCGGCAAACAGAAACAAGCGCCTAGGTTTTGGACACAACCAAGCAACAAGGCAAACCAGGATAGTGGATTTACGCTGATTGAATTATTGGTTGTCATTGTTGTCATTGGAATATTGCTAGCCCTTCTCATGCCAGCAGTTCAATACGTTCGCAATAGCGCTCGCATCACACATTGTCAATCAAACTTGCGGCAAATTTCTCTGGCGATGGATGTTTATCTAGATATTCAAGGCATCAATGGTCGTTATCCTGATGCTGCAGTATTGCCCAGCGTGACACCCGATCGACCATCATTAAGTGAGATACTCACTCCGCATCTCGAGGGCAATAATTTCGTTTTTCGTTGTCCTGGGGATGAAGAATATTTCGACCAGGAGGGACTCAGTTACGAGTACCGGAATAACAAGTTTGCCAACAAAACTCGCAAACAGGCACTCCAAGGTACCAATGGCAAAAAACAGTGGAAAAGCAAATCTGAGTATTGGATGATTTATGACTTTGAAGCGTTTCATGGGCCTGAAGGGGAAGAAGGCTCACGCAATGTGCTATTTGCCGATGGGCATGTAGACGGATTTTGAAAGACAAGCATAATATTCCTAAAAGAGTACGGTCGCGCCATTGCCTCTATTATTCGAGGAATCTTACCGATGATCACAAAAATCACCCTGGCCATCCTTGCAGCGGCGACAATCGGTTTGACCGTAAGTTGGTCTACCGGCCAGTGGGAAAGCGCCCAACTCAAAGAGATTCGCAAACTACAACAGGAAATCCAGAAAACAAGAGAAACTCCATCCGGGGAGAAAACTGCAGAGGTCGGGCAGCAGACTTCAGAGGCCGGGCAGAAGACTGCAGAGGAAGAAGCCCGCGATGAGGTCCGCCGTGAAAAACTCCGCCGTGAAAAGTGGACCGAATATCGAGAGAAGGTAAAAGAACTTCCCGAAGATCAACGAAAGAGCGTCGAGACTGAAATGCGAAATCAATTTCTCGTACGGATGGAAGAGCGGATCGATCGCGTACTTTCACTCTCACCCGAGGAACGCAACTCCGAACTCGACAAACAAATCGACGAATGGGACAAGCGACGCAAGAAGTGGCAACAAGAAAGGGAGGCCAAACAAGCAGCAAACAGTGGCAGTAATGACACAACGGGGAAAAGCAGGTGGCGCACTGCTTCGACCGAACAGCGCAACCAATGGCGACGCCAGATGCTCGCCTATACAACTCCAAAGCAACGAGCAAAATTTCAAGAGTATCGGCGTTTAATGAACGAACGGCGCAAGGAACGAGGCATGTCCGAACAAAGGGGATACCCATTTTAGACGGAATCCCAGTCGCCGCGAAAACCCACAAACCGATCACACTTCTTTTTTTATGGCTGCTTCGGTTTGACAAGTTCACGTTTGGAGATGGAGAGCCAACATAGAATGCGAGTCTTAGCGGGTCTCAAAACGGCGCGTTTTCTGAGCCGACAACCGAATATGCGAAACTCTCTAAAAAGTGACTGACTGTCGACAGGAGGGTACGGCCGCTACACTTTGGCCAGAGAACCTCTTTCTTCAAATTCCTGCTTTTTATGCTTCAGCGGTCTGTTCAGAAATATCTTCATCATCAATACTTCCACAACAGTTTCAGTACAAATAAAGGAAAGCTCTCATGGCCCGCATCTTGATGATCGTTGGCGATTTTAATGAAGATCTCGAAGTTCGTTTTCCTCAACAGGCCCTCGAAATGCTCGAGCATGAGGTGCATACCATCTCTCCAGGAAAAGAGGCTGGCTCGAGTGTCGTGACTGCCGTACATGATTTGGCAGACAAGTCACTCCAATCCTATACGGAAGAGCGTGGGCACACGTTACCGGTCACCCACAGTTTTAGCGCTACCGATCCGAAAGATTATGACGGGCTCATCGTACCCGGCGGCCGCGCGGCCGAATACCAGCGGTGCGATGAAAATATACTCACACTCGTTCGTGATTTCTTCGATTCCTCCAAGCCGGTAGCCTGCACCTGTCACGGAATTCAGACTCTTGCAGCAGCAGGGGTACTCACAGGCCGGAGCGTAACGGCGGTCCCTTTTTGCCGCCCTGAGGTGGAAATGGCTGGTGGCATCTGGGCCGATCGGGGCCTTGATGGGATTGAAGTTGACGGCCCGCTTGTAACGGCTGCCACCTGGATGAGTAATCCCGCCTGGATGCGCGAGTTCAGTCGCCTACTATCCGAAATCGAGGGCTGAATTTTTCGCTCAAGAGCGTCTATTACAGCCCGGGAGCAGGATCCAATTCGCCCAATTCGCGAAACGGAACATCAATCAAGCTGTAATGGACCTTCATGTATCCGCTCGACGAGAAAACAACCGCTTCGGGATGGGTCAGGAGCAGTTCCTGGGCGAGGATGCCCTCATACCACCGCGAGTCACCCCGATAGCGAAATCGATAGATTTTGATACCCGATGGACTGGTACCCACAAACTTCAAGTCCGTCTTCAATCGCTCATCGCTGAATCCCCCCCCAAACCCGCCCCAGCCAAAGCCACCTGAGGAGTATTCCATCGCAGCCTGAGCTGCTTCTCTCTGTTGTTGCTTGTACATCGAGCGGGCGAACTGTCGATCTTGATTGATCGTCTTCTCTTGCTGGGCAGCCTGTTTATGTTCATCCTTCTCAATATTTTTGAGGATGTTTTGCTGGTTACGAATCTCGGCCAGACCACGGGTTGTTCGTACAGCACGATTTTGCTTTTCGGACTCATTTTTTTTTGCAGCTACTTGTCGCTCTTCTTCAAACTGCATCAGCCATAGTTCCATCTGAGGAGCCGTCATGGATGCCAAATGTTTGCGATATTCTATTTTTTGCTCAGGAGTATATTTTTTTGACACACGGAAATAATCCTCCATCCAGGCCCGGGCCCGTAACATTTCAGGGCTGGTCCAGACCTTCTCCCGATCCGATTGAACACTTGCCTTCGATATTGCCTGTTCAGATACCGATTTGCTTGCCTTCGCCGTGTCTACTGCAAAGACACATCCGCTACCATTCAGAAAAATAGCCAGCACACAAACAATCCCCACGGCAAGGCAGAGAACACGCCTACACATATTTAAGTTCCTTTTTTCAGAGCGATTTGCCTGTGCAAAAAGATTGAGCCACAACGGCCCACAAACTCCCTCTCCACAAACATAGTATAATTTCTCCTTCCTTTCATCCCAAAAACAACTTTGCTCTTTTCATCATTCATGGGCTGTATCACCTTCAGGCCGTGTATTGGGCCAAATAAAGGGCAACGGACACATTTTGAAAAGGATGCTAAAATCACGTACACTCGTGAGATCCCAAGGACCTTCAGAAAACGGGAGGGGACAACCCATGCAGCACAAATCACACTTTGGACATCATGCTGACAAACTGCCGGCAGATCGTGATGGACAAATTCCAGAACATGGCGATGACTGGCGAGACATGAATTATGATCATGGGCCTCACGATCCAGAGGAGGAGGGGATCAAAGACGAGGAACAGGAACAACGGATCGAATATCTGGACAAGGAATGGTGGCCCAAAATTATCGCGATTGCCAATCAACAGAAATCCGAAATTGAACTTTCTGCGGCAGATACTCCCATCAAACACTGGGAAGAAATCATGCATCAACATCCGCCACACCCACACGGTTTTGAAGTTGAACGATTAGATGAAAGCTGACCTGCTTTCGTGTTTGATAAGTTGGCTTAGCGCAATTATGATAAGGCACTCGTCATTAGCGATTCACAGGATGCCGTTGATAACATCATTTTTCAAATAGCAGACAGTCTTACTACAAGGATCCAACCATGAAACAAGCGTATCCCAAACAACGAGGTGCCATCCTTTTTGTCACCTTTGCGGGATTACTGGGCCTGGTCCTATCCATACACGGTGAAGAAACAAGTGATGCAAAGGACAATGTTGGCGATCAGAAACCAATGGTACTTCACGTACACCATCACTATGGTGGGGCGACAACGACGGGCGGACAATATATCTACGTACCCCACTACCGCACGTACCTG
>JABABY010000042.1:0-3840 GCA_014237955.1 Planctomycetota bacterium | reverse complement strand
CCCGAAGTGCTCCAGCGATACTCACTATTTTATCCCACAGCAAGTAAGGCGGTCCTCGGAGGATTTATTGAACCCTGGAAACAGGACTGGCTCCATCTAGGTTTCACGGGTTATCTGGGGCAGCAGGAAGAGATTTCCGGCCTGATTGTCGATACCGTCACCCCCGATAGTCCGGCAGCTAAAATGGGGCTCATTCCAGGAGACTTTATTCTGAAAATAAATGGTGTACCACTCAATAGTTATCGTCAGGTTGCTGTAGTCTTTGAGGAGACGCGAGAAAATCCTAAGCACGAAATCTCTTTTGAAATCTGGAATCCGCACACACGGCGGAAAAACACCGTCCGCGCAATCCTCAAGGATGACAAGGAGAAGCAATCGCAATAAATCCGTTGCCGAGCACTCAGTTTCTCAGCAGAGTGACGCAGCGGTACAGGACACCTTTCTCAATGATGGAATGCTGCGCCTGGTACAGTATGCCCTGCCTTCTTTGGGATGTGGGTCGGTTGTGACTTGTAATAGGCGATTGCGTGGTGGAGATCGCTGACAAGTAAGTCGGCCATATCGCGGCTAAAACCTTCCTTAACAACAATCCGTAGTACAGCAAGATCCTCACGATTCTTGGGGAATGTGTATGCCGGTATCAGCCACCCGCGTTCGCGGATTTTATCTGAGAGATCATAGGCCGAAAAATTTGCGTCTCCTGTTCCTTCTCCACGAACCGTGAACGCAAAGACAGGAATATCACTCCCATCAGAGATCAATTCAAAAGGTCCCATTTCGGCAATTTGATTGGAAAGATAGAGTGCTACATCCTGACACGTTTTTTGGATCTGGAAATAACCATTCCTTCCAAGTCTGATAAAATTATAATATTGAGCAATCACCTGATTTCCGGGACGCGAAAAATTTAACGCGAAATTCGGGAGATCCCCGCCCAGATAATTACAGTGGAAGATCAAATCCTCCGGCAACTGATCTTTGTCCCGCCAAACGATCCAGCCCACGCCAGGATAAACCAAACCATATTTGTGTCCTGAACTGTTGATTGATTTGACCAGTGGCAGGCGAAAATCCCATTCAATGTCAGGCTGTAAAAAAGGAGCAATAAAACCGCCACTAGCAGCATCGACATGAATTGGCACCTCATAGCCAGTCTTCTTGTTCAAATTAACGAGTGCGTCGTTGACTTCCTTAACGTTCTCATAGCGGCCATCGAACGTACTTCCCATAATGACCACAATACCGATGGTGTTTTCGTCTACAAGCTTGAGTGCTTCTTCAGCATTCAGGCAGAAGCGATCACCCTCCATCGGCACAAAACGGGGCTCCACTTCCCAATAGCGACAAAACTTTTCCCAACATACCTGGACATTAATCCCCATCACAAGATTGGGTTTATCGGCTGGTTTGCCTTTCGCGCGCATCCGATCCCGCCATCGCCACTTGAGTGCCATACCTCCAAGCATCGCTGCTTCGCTTGACCCAATCGTTGAACACCCCGTTGCAGTTTCGGCTTCCGGGGCGTTCCACAGATGAGACATAATCTGTACACAACGCATCTCAATTTCTGCCGTCTGTGGATATTCATCCTTGTCGATCATGTTCTTGTCAAATGTCTGCGACAACAACTCCTGGGCTTCCGGCTCCATCCAGGTCGTGACAAAGGTGGCCAGATTCAGACGTGAGTTGCCGTCAAGCATCAATTCGTCAGTGATCAACTGATAGGCAACACGGGGATCTAATTCTCCCTCAGGCATTTCACGTTTTGATATTGGATTTGCCATTGCGCGACGCGCATAGGTCGGCGAGAGCAAACGCGATTGAGAATCTGCAGAACCATTATGTGTTACTTTTTTAGCCATCTCACAGACTCTCCTATCGCTAAGCAGTATGATGTTTGTCTTCGGAAACTCTTTTTTGACGCATTGTCTTGATGCATATTTTGGGATCACCCGTAATGAGTCGAGATTGTCGTGCATGCCGCACATAGTCCCAAAACCATTGGCAGAGGACAACCAACTTATTACCAAAACCAACGAGGAACATGGCGTGGACGACATTCCATGCCAACCAGCCTAAAAACCCTCCCAAGTGTATTTTGCCAATCGCGGCAATTGCGTTTCCATGACCCACCATTGCCATGGAACCCTTGTCGTAATAAGTAAAGGCGGGTCTGTCTTTCGGTAGACAGCCTTTCAGATCATTCAAGATTATTTTTGCTACGAAATCTCCGGTCTGGATCGCTCCCTGGGCAACACCGGGTACCGGCGAGCCGGTCGCAGCATCGGTGGCGGCAGCCGCATCACCAATGACGAAGGCTTTCGGGTAATTTGGAATGGACAGATCCGGCTGCACCACAACATGACCGGCCCGATCGGATTCAACATCCAACGTTTTGCAAACCGTCTGTCCCTGCACACCAGCTGCCCAAAAAATATTTTGCGCAAATATTTTTTCCTCACCAATCTCCACGCCCTCCTCTGTCACATCTGTGACAAGGGTGTTGAGTCGGATCTCCACTCCCGATTTTTCCAGTACCCGCTGTGCTCGCTCTGCCAAATCCTCCGGCATGGACGGCACGAGACGTGGTGCTCCTTGAATAAGGATCACGCGTGCTTGACGGGTATCAATGTTATGGAAATCGGCGGGCAAAGTTTTTGTAGCCAATTCGGCAATCGCACCGGCCAACTCCATTCCGGTAGGACCACCACCCACAATGACAAACGTTAGTTTGGCTTGACGTGATGCGTCATCCTCTTCCCACTCTGCCTCCTCAAACGCCAATAACACACGGCGACGTATCTCAAGGGCATCATCAATCGACTTGAGACCCGGTGCATGCGTACGGTATTCATCGTGGCCGAAGTAAGACTGTCGAGCACCGGTTGCCACAACTAAGTAGTCGTACTCTATCTTCCCACCGTCAACCTGTACGAACTTGCACTCCAAATCAATTGCTGTCACTTTCCCAAGCACTACATCGCAATTCTTCTGCTTTCGAAAGACTTTGCGGATCGGAAAAGCAATATTGTTGGGTTCTAATTCAGCAGTCGCTACCTGATAGAGCAGTGGCTGAAAGAGATGGTAGTTCCTCTGGTCAATCAAGGTGATGCAAACTGGCGCATCCTTAAGTCCCCTTGCAGCATGCAGACCCCCAAACCCACCACCAATAATGACGACTTGAGGGCGTGAGGAAGTCACCTGTTGATTACTCATAGTCTGGCTGATCATAGTGATTTACCCAGCCTTTGCAAATAAAGGCGAGACGCAGGGCCCGAAAAACCAACCCGTAATTCAGGACCTAGGTATCCGATTAATTTTGGCATCCATCGCAAGGTTTGCAAAAAGTGTCATCACTCCGCTAATCATTGACCGGAATGTCTGAATGAAACATTTCGGCTGAGGCGAGTTGCCAATAGCGATCGAAGCCCGGGTCATCCGTACCGTCGAGTAACTCACCAGGTCGTAAAAACCGGTAGGCTTCATCATAGGTCATGATTTGCGTACCGACTCCGCGGAGACAGATATGCCATGGTCCCAACTCCCGAGGATGATCCAGACCAGCAGCAGCCACAATTTCAGAAAGTGCCTTCATTGTGTTGCGGTGAAAATTATATGTCCGGTCCCGCTTATTTTTCACATTGAGGGCCCAAGTTCGACGAGGATCTTGAGTTGCAACACCAACCGGGCAATTATTGGCATGACAAGTCTGAGCCTGAATACAGCCAACGGCCATCATGAAACTGCGAGCAGCGTTGCACCAGTCCGCACCGATTGCCAGATTCCTAGCAATCGCGAATGCCGAAGCAACCTTTCCGGCCGCAGCAATCTTTATCTTGT
>JABABY010000041.1:5628-12290 GCA_014237955.1 Planctomycetota bacterium | reverse complement strand
TTTTTTAGAGCCCTGCTTGCTTGAAGTGGTACTCAGTCAACTCGCCAGTCACACAGCCATTCTGGCTGAAGATAGACATCAACAGTATTATCCACCCCCAGGACTCTGTTTAGGGGGTCCGCATCGGGAGGCTTGAGACGGTTAGAAAGGGAGTGAAAGATACGATACAATCCCTCTGACCAGTGGCCGGTCGTTCTCTGATTTAAAAGCGGTTATTGGTCATCTGTCCGCACCCTTTTTCAGGAACTATTGATGTTAAAATCCGGAGTGTTTACGCGTCGCCGATTTTTTCAGCACTCAGCACTGTTGGCCGCCTCGACACCACTACTGGCCAGTGCTGCTGAAAATCCCTGCCCCGTTTCGCTCCAAGGACGGATCTATAAAACACTCAAGGTGGGGATGATTGGAGTGAAGGGGTCTCTGGAGGACAAGTTTCGAGCGGCGAAGACAGCCGGGTTCACCGGAGTCGAGATGGACTGCCCTGGCCTTGATGTGAAGAAAACGCGTGCAGCGAGTGCTGCCACGGGGATGCAGGTCGATGGAACCGTAATCTCCTCACACTGGAGTATTCGCCACAGCGATCCGGATCCTGCCAAACGGGCCACAGCCCTTGAACATTTAAAATCCTCCCTCCGCGAGACGCGAGCGGTTGGGGGACATACCACACTCCTTGTGGTTGGACATGGTAAGGATGGCTCCGCTGCCGAAGTCTGGCAACGTTCCATTGCAAACATTTCTCAGGCTGTGCCACTCGCTGCCGAACTGGGTGTGGTAATTGCAATTGAAAATGTGTGGAACCACTTCCTATACGATCATGACGGAGATGCGTCACAGTCGGTCAATCCATTTATTCGTTATCTGGACGAGATACATTCCCCCTGGGTCGGGATGCAGTTCGACATTGGAAATCACTGGAAGTATGGTGCGACGGGTGAATGGATTCGTAAATTGGGACGCCGCATTGTCAAGCTGGACGCCAAGGGTTTTTCTCGAAACGATGACACCTTTACAAAAATCGGCGAGGGTGACCTCGATTGGCTCGATGTACGCAAGGCACTGCGAGAGATCAACTTTTTTGGTTGGTGTGCGGCGGAAGTCGAGGGCGGTGGCCCCGAGCGACTGCGTGAAATATCGACCAACATGGATCGGGTATTTTGTCTCCAGACATAATGTTGCTTTAAGAGGACAGGCCGCATCGGTATTGCGATTTTACTTGCTGTTCTTGAGTGTATGAGCTCCCATTTCCAAACTTGAGATAATGAACGATGGAAAGACAACATAGTCGGCTTGGTTTTTTTCTTTTTTCGATCTACCTCATCCTCTACGGCGGCTTTGTATTGATCAATGCCTTCCGCCCCGACTGGATGCAGGTCCAGCCACTCGGGGGCGTCAACTTAGCTATTCTCTATGGTTTCGGTTTGATTCTTGTCGCCTTCGTACTTGCCCTGATCTACGGCATTTTTTCACGGGATGAGCCTCCGGAGGAGCGGGCGTGACCGATCAACCCTCTACGTTGGCGATCGTCGTTTTCTTTTTGTTCGTTGGTGCCACGCTCGGACTGAGTTTCTTTCTAGGCCGCCAGGCGAAGTCTTCTAAAGGGTATTTCGCAGCTCACGGACAAATCCCCTGGTTTGTTAACGGCATCGCCTTTGCTGGCGATTATCTCTCGGCCGCCTCGTTTTTAGGTATCTGTGGGATGATTGCCTTCTACGGATACGACGGTTTTCTCTATTCGATTGGCTATCTAGCCGGTTGGATTGTCGCTTTATTTGTCGTGGCTGAGCCAATGAAGCGGTTGGGCAAATTCACGTTTGCCGACGCGCTGGATGCTCGATTTGGCTCGCGGGGCATTCGTTTGGCTGCCGGGATCAGCACGCTCGCTGTGAGCATCTTTTATTTGATACCCCAAATGGTGGGAGCTGGAGCCTTGGTCCGGCCACTCCTCGGGTTTCCCCACTATGTGGGCGTGCTGCTCGTCGGAGTGACAGTAATTTTGATCGTGGTGACTGCTGGGATGGTTTCGACAACCTGGGTCCAGTTTCTCAAGGGCTCGCTGTTGGTGGTCTTTAGTGCAGTCCTCGTGGTATTGATTATCGACCGTGGATTCGAGGTCGAACCACAAACCGCACATCGCTTTATGAGCCTGGGACCGTTTTCGAAAACAAATGTTGCTGCAGAATTGGAAGGACAGTCCGAGTTGCAAGACCAAAAAATCCTTCCAGCCAAGGGAGTGTGGCAAGATCAACCGTTCCTTCGCACGCGTGACGAGGCAAGTGGACGGATTACCGTTTGGAGTCGCGAGCCTGTTGGTGACAGCAAGGTCATGCTCCACGAAGCGCAAATGATCACCAAACGACAAGATGGTCAAGTCCTCATCGCCGGCTTGCCGAAAGGAACCGGTCCGGGAGAGGCAACACTCTATCCGGTCGGCCGCGTGAGTCGTTTGCCTGACAACAAGACAAAGACCGGTCCACTGGGTCCGCTCTCCTTTTTTAGCACTCTTGAAAACAGCGAGATTATCCTCTGGCGAAAGAAAAAACTTACCGATGCAGAGCAAAGCACAACCATTTATTTTCAGCAACCGACACCCGGCAGTCAGGTACTGAGGCCTGGGGAGCACCCCCGCTTTAAGGGAATTCGAAGTGATGACCCACTAGCAAAGATCGAATTTCTTTCTCTGATGCTTGCCCTTTTTTGTGGGACCGCCTCGCTGCCCCATATTCTGATTCGCTACTACACGGTGAAAGATGTGAGTGCTGCCCGAAAGAGTACCATCGTGGGGATTGCGAGCATCGGATTCTTTTATATTCTCACGCTCTATTTGGGCCTCGGGGCCATGACTAGCGGTGCGCTCGATGTAACCGACAGCAACATGGCAGCGCCGCTGTTGGCCAAAAGCATGAGCCAATGGCTGTTTGCGGTTATTTCAGCGATTGCCTTTACCACGGTTCTTGGTACGGTCAGCGGGTTGATTCTTGCGTCGGCAGGTGCCGTGAGCCACGATTTAATTTCCAGCTTTCGCACCCGTCCCCTCGACGACGCAACCCAAGTCCGCGTGGCCAAGATCGCCTCTTGCGTTGTCGGTGCAATTGCAATTGCGCTGGGCATCGTTTTTCAGCAAATGAATGTGAGCTATCTGGTCGGTTGGGCTTTTAGTGTGGCTGCCTCTGCAAACCTGCCTGCGTTGGTCATGCTGCTGTTCTGGAAAGGGGTGACCCGGCAGGGAATTATTGCCGGTGTGCTGGTGGGAATGGTCAGTTCACTTGCCTGGATCCTGCTCAGTGGCGACACTTTTGAGAAGGTTTACGGGCTGGATGCTTCTGCAGCTCTTGTTCCCTTCAGCCAACCTGGAATCGTAACCATTCCTCTCGGGTTCGCCACTCTGGTGATCGTTTCGCTTTTGACCCGGCCTAAAACCAAAGTAGCCTGAGCAAGACTGTCTAGCGATGCAGCCCACAGACATCCTCAAGGATATTTTTGGTCACGATGCATTTCGCGGCCAACAGCAAAAAATCATCGCGCGGATTCTCACCGGCGGCCATGCCCTCGTTATCATGCCGACCGGCGGAGGCAAATCACTCTGTTATCAGATTCCCGCTCTTGCGTTGGCTTCCGCCGAACAAGGTATTACGGTTGTCATCTCTCCGCTGATTGCTCTGATGAAGGATCAAGTCGATGTTCTGCGCCGGCGGAATGTTCGGGCAGCCTTCATCAACTCTTCGCTCTCTCGTGAACAGCGGGAAGCGAGTTATGATGCCCTGGAGCGTGGTGCCTACGACCTGCTCTACGTCACGCCGGAGCGGTTTCGCAAACCGGATTTTCTTGCAGCCCTCGCCAAACAAAGAGTTGCCTTTTTGGCGGTGGACGAGGCACACTGTATCAGCCAATGGGGCCACGATTTCAGGCCCGATTACACGCGCCTCGCTGAAATTCGCGACCTGGTCGGCCAACCGGTCACCATTGCCCTAACGGCGACAGCAACGCCAGAAGTTCAAGAAGACATTATTGCCCAACTAGGCCTCACCGCAGAAGCGGTGATGTTGTTCCATGAAGGCATTGATCGGCCGAATCTAAAACTCGAAGTCCGCCAGGTGTTGGGCCAGGAAGAAAAGCTACAGCACATTCTCAGTGCGCGGTCGCACCTTAGAGGGCCCGGCATCGTCTATTTTTCACTCATTCGCAGTCTCGAAGAGATGAGTGATCTGTTGCAGGCGCAGAAGATCGAACACTTGGTGTACCACGGAAAATTGCCTTCTCGCGATCGCAAGGCTTTGCAAGAACAATTCATGCAGGGCGAGGATCGATTGGTGCTGGCGACCAATGCTTTTGGAATGGGAATCGATAAGCAGAATATTCGATTTGTACTCCATGCGGAAATCCCAGGTTCTATGGAATCGTATTATCAAGAGATTGGGCGTGCCGGACGCGATGGAGAGCCCTCGTTATGCCTACTGCTTTACGATGAAAGTGATTTAGCGACACAGATGGAATTTATTCAGTGGAGTAATCCTGATGCCGATTTTTGTGTCCGCGTCCACGATTATCTGCACCGCGATGCTGAAAAGATCAATGCGTTTGGACAGGAGTGGCTCCGCGATCAATTGCACTTCAAGAATCGACATGACTTTCGCCTCGAAACGGTGCTGCAACTGTTTGATCGCTACGAGGTGATTGACGGAAGCTTCCACCCTCTCCGGATCGAATCGATCCATCCGTTGCCTCAATCGCTGATGAATCCGAAGGAGCGGCAAGATAAATTATTGAGAGACCAAAAAAAATTACACGCACTCCTGGAATATGTTAAGTGCAAGGCGGACCGGAAAGCGTACATCCATGCCTATTTCGGCTTGCCTTATCAGGGAGTTGTTCCAAAACTCTGACCTGGTACTCATGAAAAAGGGGTCTCATGCGTATAATCACCGATGGGTACAGAGTGGGCTGTTGGAGAAGGGAATGCGAGAAAAGAGAACGGTTCGGATTTTTGTTGCGGGAGCCGCAGCCTGTTGGCTCACGTTTGCTACGCTGTCGTGGGGCGAAACGACGGATGAGTCGAAAAATCAAATCGATTCGGTGATCGACCGAATCCATGTACCAGAGAATTTTTTTGTCGCGCCAATCTATCACGTTCCGCGAAAAACGCACGGCTCGTGGGTGGCGCTGACGGTCGATCCTGAGGGACGATTGATCGTGTCGGCAGAGTCAGGAGGGCTTTTTCGGATCACCCCACCACCAAAAGGGAGTCAGGCAAAAGGGAACCAGGTAGCGTCAGAAGTTGAAAAAATAGATGTCCCCATTGGCCAAGCGCAGGGACTGCTCTGCGCGTTCGGCAGTCTATATGTTGTCGTCAACGGCCAAGCGGCTCAGGGGTCGGGCCTCTACAAAGTTTCGGATACTGACGGTGATGATCACTACGATCAGGTGCAACTTCTGCGTACATTCAAGGGTGCCGGTGAGCATGGTCCCCACGGCGTGGTTTTGGCTCCGGATGGCAAATCGCTCTACGTCATCGGCGGTAATGGAACTGAAGTGCCACAGTGTGAGACTAGCCGGTCGCCAAAGCACTGGGCCACCGATTCGATTTTGGCAACACAGAACGATTCGCGAGGATTTGGGGCCCATCTGCGTCCGCCTGGTGGCTGGGTATGTCGGACCGATCCGGCAGGCCGAGAGTGGGAACTGGTGGCGACGGGCTTTCGCAATCCCTACGATCTGGCAGTCAATCGCGCGGGCGATTTATTTACCTTCGATTCGGACAACGAATGGGATATGGGGATGCCCTGGTATCGACCCACCCGAGTTTGCCACGTTGTCAGTGGTGCAGAATTTGGTTGGCGAACGGGTACAGGAAAGTGGCCTGCCTATCAGCCCGATAGCCTCCCCCCGGTTATTGACGTAGGACCCGGCTCACCGACAGGAATTGCCTTTGGATACGACACAGACTTTCCAGAAAAATATAGGAACGCACTTTTTTTAGGTGATTGGAGCTTCGGTAACATCTATGCCGTGCATTTGATTCCGCACGGCAGTTCCTATCGCGCAAGCGTTGAGTCCTTTGCCTCTGCAGTACCGTTGCCCGTAACCGACCTCGTGGTCAGACCCCAGGACGGAATGCTTTATTTCACCACGGGCGGTCGCGGCCTGGAATCGGGTCTCTATCGGATTGGCTACGATGGTAAAGAGTCGGATCAGACTGTTTCTGTGTCCCAAGAAAACCGTCCGCTCGCCCTTCTCCGTCAGAAGCTCGAAGTCTTGCATCGCCCGAGTACTCCTGGAGAGACGGTAGAGTTACTAGAGGATGTGTGGCCCTTTCTCTCGCATCCTGACCGCCATATTCGCTACGCTGCGCGTTTGATCCTCGAGCATCAACCACTAGCAACGTGGCAGGACAGGGCGCTTGCAGAAAAAAATCCGCGGGCGGTGATTCAGGCTGTGATTGCCCTCGCCCGCACGCGATCGCAAGTCGATCCCGTGCTTCAAAAAAATATTTATATCGCCCTTGAGAATATTGATTGGTCACAATTATCGGAAAACGAACAGGTCGATTTACTGCGAGCTTACCAATTGGCGCTCATTCGCCTCGGTCCGCCGAATGAACAGCTCAGACAAAAACTGCTGGGCCGACTGGAACCGCTTTACCCGGCGGATACGGTGTCTTTGAATCG
>JABABY010000041.1:0-5618 GCA_014237955.1 Planctomycetota bacterium | reverse complement strand
CTAATTGTGAGGGCTGTGTTATAATGTAGCACACATGTTGTGTGTGTGCGTGTGAGCGTGTGTGTGTGTGGGTGTGTGTGTGTGCGTGCGTGCGTGCGTGTGTGTGTGCATGCATCTGTGAATCTGCTTTATAATACCAATTGCCGCGTTCTGTAAGTGACGGAGACACAATTTCAGTGTGGTCTTCTGGTCGCCATTCGATCTCCTCAGGTCGTTTCCAAATCACTTGCTCTCCTTGCAGCGGCAACCACGCAGCAAGAAAAAATACACTATATTCTTTCGCTTCGCCTGCCCGGATTAGATTGGACTGATCAGCAGCGGAGAAACTATTTCGATTGGTTTAGGCAGGCTCGAGAGTATAAGGGCGGCGAATCGTTTGATAGTTTTGCTAAGCAGATTCGTACCGAAGCGATCGAATATCTCGACGAGCAGACCAAACAGAAACTCGCTCCGATTTTTGCCAGAGATTCGCAGTACGAGGAAGCAAAATCCTCAGAATCAGGCAGCTCCAACAAGACTCCGGCGAGACCTATCGTTCGCCACTGGAGCGTGGAAGATTTGGTCAAAACGGTTGCGAGCGAGGAGAAAAGTATCGATTTGAAGAGGGGAGAAGCGATCTTTTCTGAAGTTGGATGCTTTCGCTGCCATCGTATCGCCGGTCGTGGAGGGATTCTCGGTCCGGACCTGACGGGAGTTGGGCGTCGTTTCAGCAAGCGCGATCTTTTAGAGACAATCATTGAACCGAGTCAGGTTATTTCAGATCAGTACCGGGCGACAATATTCACCCTCACTGATGGAAAAAGCATTACGGGTCACATTGCCGACCTGCATCGGGGGGAGTGGAGTGTGATTACCGATATGTCGCGCCCTCGCGACTACACAAAGATCCCACGAAATCAGATCGAAGAATTCAAACCCTCACCGGTATCTATGATGCCTGCCGGTTTGCTCGATACGCTCACGCGCGAAGAAATTATTGATTTAATCGCCTATTTGCGTTCCGGAGGCGATGTGGAACACCCCTTGTTTACTCCTGCCGAGGACTGATTGATGCTTTTTGGTGGGATTTGTTTGGCGGAGTAGAACAGACTGTGCGATGGACCGTTCTTGGTGTTATTCTATTTCACCACGCTCCGCGGCACCATTATGGAGATTCAGAAACGGGCGAACGATAAGGAGTTCAGCGTGGGGCCTAGTGCGAAGCAGACGATCCCGGAATACGGAGAAGGTGTCGCAACGGAAGAATCCACTTCTGCGGGCCTGCTTCAAAGAATGATCTCACGAGTCCAGTCCCTGTGGCAGCAGGATGGCAATCCGGCCTCGTACAAGATTGCCACAACGCTGTTTGTGAGGCTGTTGGGTGTTGTCTATCTGATCGCGTTTATCTCATTGTGGGTGCAGATAGATGGTCTGATCGGTTCCCATGGTATCGTTCCGGCTGGAGAATATTTATCAGCCGTTGAGCAGATTTGTGCCTCGGAACATCCTCCAGAATCCGCTTTCTGGCGCGTTCCCACACTGGCATGGATCAGCAGCAGTGACTTCTTTCTCAACGCTCTTTGTGTGGTTGGTGCAGTGCTCTCTCTGTTGTTGGTTTTGGGGTTTTTACCTCTGCCGGTACTTATCCTACTCTGGGTCTGCTACCTTTCACTCTATCAGGTAGGACAGGTTTTTCTGAGCTTCCAGTGGGATATTTTGCTGTTGGAGGTCGGCTTCATTGCCATCTTTCTTGTACCCGCTCTCCGGTCTCGCTGCTTTACCGATCGCGGTGTCTCACGACTCGCGCTTTGGCTCCTTTGGTGGCTCCTTTTTCGTCTGATGTTTGAGTCGGGGGTCGTAAAATTGACTTGGAACGATGGGCCGGATCTTCCGGTAGCCAATTCCTGGGAATCGTTAACCGCCCTTGATTTTCATTACTGGACACAGCCGCTGCCGCTGAGTACGAGTTGGTATGCCAACCAACTCCCTGCCTGGTTTCATAAGGGTTCGGTAGTGGCCGTCTTTGTGATCGAGCTGGTGATTCCCTTCTTTATTTTTGGCCCGCCGCTATTTCGTCGTATCGCCGCGGGTGCTTTTATATTTCTGATGCTTCTGATTACCGGAACCGGTAATTACAACTTTTTTAATTTTCTAGCTATTTGTCTTTCGCTCACCCTTTTAGATGACGCGGCCTGGCCCAAGCGCATGAAGAATCGCCTCGTTCCCGCCGTCACCAGTGCAGCCATCTCATGGAGATCCTGGAAAACATATCTGGCTCTGCCACTGTTTGCATATGCGATTGTATTGGGCTGTTTGCAGATCAATACCGCATTGTTTCCAGCGGCGCGCTGGAGTCGGCTACTGATATCAAAAGTTGACTCCGATCGATTTCATCTCGTCAACAGCTACGGTCTTTTTCGCCACATGACGGAGACCCGTCCTGAAATTATTATTGAGGGCAGCAATGATCGCAAACACTGGAAGGCGTACGAGTTTGTCTGGAAGCCTGGTGACCTCGCGCGCCCCCCAAAAATCAACATTCCCCATCAGCCACGGCTCGACTGGCAGATGTGGTTTGAGGCATTGCGATTTGAGCAGATATTCGATGCAACCAAAACAGTTGAGCCGCGGTATATGAGTCCCTGGTTTCGAGCGTTTTTGACCCGTTTGATGCAGCAGCAGACAGAAGTGATGAAATTGCTCAAAACAAATCCGTTTCCCGATGACTCACCTAAATTCTTTCGTCTTACACTCTATCAATATCGATTGACTAACCGGCAAGAATGGCGTGCCACGGGAAATTGGTGGCATCGTGATTTGCAATGGCTCAGCCCGTCTTTTTCACCCGCTCAATAGTGTATCTATGAGCGTCGGTGAAATATGCTACCGGCATCTGGTGGGATGCTGGGTGACATAGTAGGCTGAAGCACTGAGTCGATTTTTTATCTTCAGGAGCTGCCCAATGAGTCCGAACGGGTTGGCGTTGTGCGCTCTGCTACCCATTGTGGTAGTTGCTCTGCTGTTGGTGGTGCTTCGATGGCCGGCAAGTCGGGCAATGCCGGTCTCGTATGTTACCGTTGTGCTGCTAGCCCTCTTTGTCTGGCAGGTGCCAGCGGTCCAGGTTGCCGCTGCCACGGCGCGAGGGCTGATTATCACAGCATCGTTGCTGCTTATTATTTTTGGGGCGATTCTACTGCTCAATACAGTCCGCGAAAGTGGAGCCCTGGCGGTGATTCGCGACAGCTTTACCCACATATCACCAGATCGGCGCGTGCAGGTGATTATTATTGCCTGGCTTTTTGGATCCTTTATCGAGGGATCGGCCGGTTTTGGTACACCCGCAGCAGTGGCGGTCCCCCTCTTGGTCGGTCTAGGGTTTCCTGCCATGTGCGCAGTGGTGTCGGGGATGGTGATTCAAAGTACACCAGTGTCGTTCGGGGCGCTCGGCACACCAATTTTAATTGGTGTCGGAACAGGGTTGGCAGAGGATCCGGGTGTGGGGAGTTTTGCTCGCGATGCGGGCCTCGTCACAGCCAACAACGAGGTTCTCTGGGATGGATTTCTTGCAGAGATTGGCTTTAGGGTGGCACTGCTACATACCATTGCTGGAGCACTCATACCGCTTTTAGTGGTGGTATTAATGACCCGCTTCTTCGGTCCGAATCGATCGGTTATCGATGGACTCAGGGCTTGGAAATTTTCTCTCTTTGCCTCTGCTGCAATGACCGTACCCTACCTGCTTGTAGCCCGATTTTTGGGGCCGGAATTTCCTTCCATACTCGGTGGTCTGATGGGCATGTTGATCGTGATTCCCGCTGCGAAGGCGGGATTTTTTCTACCCGCAGACAGAATATGGGATTTTGAGGAGGAAAAAAATTGGGATCCGGATTGGACTGGGACGATCAAGTTTGGCGAGAAGCGGCTGCCGCCAAATCCGATGAGCCTTCTGCGGGCCTGGAGCCCTTATGCTTTCGTAGCCGTTCTTCTGGTCGCAACGCGGGTGGAGCCACTTGGAATCAAACAACTTTTACGGGCTCCCGCAGCTACGATTGAATTATCAAACCTTTTCGGGACTGAAATTGATTCGTCGATCCAGCCACTCTACCTTCCAGGTGCGATCTTCGTGTTGGTTTCTTTGCTGACTTTCTTGCTGCACAAAATGCCCATTTCGGGCTATGTGGCTGCTTGGCGGCAATCTTTTCGAACACTCCTGAGTGCCTCTGTGGCACTTGTGTTTACCGTGCCCATGGTCCAGGTCTTTATCTTTTCGTCAGGCGGTGTGGCGGGTTACGAAAAGATGCCCCTTGCTCTTGCTGAGGGTGCCGCTTCACTGAGTGGTTCGGCATGGCCTCTTTTTTCTCCGTTCATTGGTGGCCTGGGTGCCTTTGTGGCGGGGAGCAACACGGTCAGCAACATGATGTTCTCGCTTTTCCAATTTGGCATTGGCGAGCGGATTGGGGTCGACCCAATATGGGTGGTGGCATTGCAGGCGGTTGGAGGCGCAGCTGGCAATACCATTTGCGTGCATAACGTTGTGGCAGCATCTGCAGTCGCAGGATTGGTCGGACAGGAAGGTGCCATCATTCGGAAAACATTGCCGGTGTTTTTCTACTATGCTCTCATTGCTGGTTCACTCGGCTACGCGATCGTCTGGCATCGCGAAAAAGGCTGGTTGAATCTGGGATCCTTGCTGTTTGTCATCATCGTTATTGCTATTGTTTGTTATGTGACAATCAGACTTACGTGCTCCCGAGAGAGTGGAACGACCCCATCCGGATGATGCCATCGATTAATCTTTCAGCTTGAATAATTGCTTTAGGGCTTCAAGCAGCGCGTGCGGAGTGCCATCACTGGCTTCCTTTCGCAAAGAATCGAGCGGCGGATGTAGAATTTTGTTGATGAAGCGATCGAAAGCATATTCGATCTCTTCGCGACAGGGATCATTGATATTGGGCACCTTGTTAAAAAGCCGCTCCAATTCCTCGGCCTTCAGTTTCGCACAGCTCTCCTGGAGTTGCCGAATTGTGGGTGCTGTTGCGCGGTGATGAAGATCGGCCATAAAACTGCGCGTTTCCGCTTCGATAATTTTCTCAGCGGCAGGCCATTCCTTTTGACGATCTTCCCGGTTTCGCTGACAAACGGTTTTTAGATCATCAATATTGTAGAGATAAACGCCTAATGAATCTCCGATGCGAGGATCGAAATCACATGGGACTGCCAGATCGAGGATGGCAAGCGGTCGCTGAAAACGTTCGGATTCGACCCGTTTAAAATCCTCAAATGTAACGATCGGTTCGCGGGAAGAAGTGGTGCTTACCACCAGATCGGCTTCCACCAACAACTGGGACAAGCGGTCCCAGCGGGCAGGTCGACATTGCCAGCGGTGGGCCAGTTCCTCGCTTCGTGCATCACTTCGATTGACAACCGTGATGCTCTTTCCTCCCTCGTCGCGTATATATTCCAATGTTTCTTCAGCCATTTCACCGGCACCGATGAGCAATATATTTTTATTTTCCAGCTGTTCGAAAATCTGTTTGGCAAGTTCAGCAATGGCAACCGCCGGTACACTGGTGCGCCGCTGATGAATTGAGGTCTGCGTGGCTACAAGCCGAGCCGCCTTGAGAGCCGCCTGAAAAACC